>CAMWTG010000011.1 GCA_947177115.1 uncultured Clostridia bacterium | reverse complement strand
TCCCGGGCCTGCTTGATAACGGTTCCATAGGTCATAGGGGTTTCCTCCTTGGGTGTGATGTGCTTCGAGGATACCGGCTTTTCTGTCAAAAATCAACCAACCGGGCGCAACTATTGGCGGTTGCGCCCGGTTTTTCAGAGAAAATTTCACAAATTTGAAGAAAGTCCGTCAGGCGGGCCCTCCAGCACGGTGTAAACCGTGCGGCCGAATTTAGACCACTATTATCCGCGCAAAGCATACGCTTTGCGCATAGGCACTTTCGCGCCAGAAAATCATCTGGCAGGAGTAGGCACCAAAGGGAAAGGCCCGTAGGGCAAGCAAAAAGTTTTTCTTTTGATTCTTTTCTTTGTTCACAAAGAAAAGAATGTATGCCTCTCCCGCTACTCCCCCACGAACACCATCACGCTCCGGGGCCGGATGATGAACCCGCCGGTGGTGGGGATGAGCTTGTCGGAGACCCGCTCCTCCCAGGTATCGGCGGCGAGGTACCAGCAAGCGGAGGGGGGCAGCTCCGGCAGGCGGACGTACAGGTCCTCCCACCAGGCGTTGGAGGCCACGTAGACGGCCTTGGGGCCCACGCCCCGCTCGCCGCCGGTATAGAGGATGCCCACGTAGTGCTCGTGGCCGCCAAAAGCGTCCTGGGGGCCGTTCACGCCGTAGAAGCTGGCGTCCGGGTGGCCCCAGCAGCCATCGCTGAGATTGGTGCGCAGGACCCGGTTCTCCTTGCGCAGGCGGATCATGTGCTGGAAGAAGCGGAACATCTCCTGATTCTTATGCAGCAGGTTCCAGTCCAGCCAGGAGGTGATGTTGTCCTGGCAATAGGCGTTGTTGTTGCCGAACTGGGTGTTGCCGAACTCGTCCCCGGCCAGGAACATGGGGATCCCCCTGGAGCACATCAGCAGGGCGAAGGCGTTGCGGCACATCCGGCGGCGCAGGGCGTTGATATCCTCATCGTCCGTTGCCCCCTCGGCGCCGCAGTTCCAGCTGTTGTTGTCGTTGGCTCCATCGGTGTTGTTCCAGCCGTTGCGCTCATTGTGTTTGCTGTTGTAGGAGTACAGGTCCCAGAGGGTAAATCCGTCATGGCAGGTGATGAAGTTGACGGACGCGTCCTTGCGGCCGTTGGCATCGTACATGTCCCGGGAGCCGATCAGGCGCAGGGCCGCCGCCTGGGCAAAGCCGCCGTCCCCCTTCAGATACCGCCGTATATCGTCCCGGTAGCGGCCGTTCCACTCCGCCCACCGGTTCCAGGAGGGGAAGGACCCCACCTGATAGAGCCCGCCCGCATCCCACGCCTCGGCAATGAGCTTCACATCCCCCAGGATGGGGTCGAAGGCCATGGCCTGGAGAAGGGGGGGCTTCATCATGGGGGAGCCGTCCTCGTTGCGCCCCAGGATGGAGGCCAGGTCGAACCGGAAGCCGTCCACCCGGTAGGTGGTGACCCAGTAGCGCAGGCAGTTCATGATCATCTGATGGACGATGGGGTGGTTGCAGTTGAGGGTGTTGCCGCAGCCGCTGAAATTGTAGTATTTGCCATCGGGGGTCAGCAGATAGTAGATGTTGTTATCGAAGCCCTTGAAGGAGAAGAAGGGGCCCCGCTCGTTGCCCTCGGCGGTGTGGTTGAACACCACGTCCAGATAGACCTCCATCCCCTGCTGGTGGCAGGCCAGGATCAGCTTTTTCAGCTCGGTGCCCTCCCGGTTGAACTCAATGTCGGCGGCGTAGCTGGTGTTGGGGGCAAAAAAGCTGACGGTGGAATAGCCCCAGTAGTTGTACAGCTTCTGGCCGTCCACCTCCCGGTAGTCCTGCATCTCATCGAACTCAAAGATAGGCATCAGCTCAATGGCATTGACCCCCAGGCTTTTGAGGTAGGGCAGCTTCTCCATGAGTCCCGCAAAGGTGCCGGGGTGCTTGACGCCGGAGGAGGCGTCCTTGGTAAAGCCCCGGACGTGGAGCTCGTAGATGATCAGATCCTCCATGGGGATCAGAGGGGCCGCCAGATCGCCCCAGTCGAAGTCGTCCTTTACCACCCGGGCCTTGTAGTGCTGGCCCCGGGGGGAGGTGGCCCCCCACTCGCTCTGGCCGGTGACAGCCTTGGCGTAGGGGTCCAGGAGGTATTTGCTCTTATCGAAGATCTTGCCCTTTTCCGGCTCGTAGGGACCGTCCACCCGGTAGGCGTACTCAAATTCCTCAATGTTCAGCTTGAAGACGATCATGGAGTAGACATTGCCGATGCGGTAGCGCGTGGGAAAGGGCAGCACGGCGAAGGGCTCGGCGGCCTCCCGGTGGAACAGCAGCAGCTCGATGGAAGCCGCGCCGTGGGAATAGACGGTAAAATTGACGCCGCCGGGGATGGCGGTGGCGCCGTTGATCTCGTAGAAGCCGGGACGCACGGCGAAGCCATCGATATAGTCCAGCGGGGCAAGGTGGATGGTGCGGGGCAGGCTGAGCTTTTCTACCAGGAGCTCATCGGAGCTGTTCTGGGCGCGGGACGCGTTTTTTGCTGTCTCCATAGCGGGGATCCCTCCTGTATCAATGGATGTGGGCGAAGATCAAAGCCATACCCAGCAGCATGCCGAGCATGGTGGAAAGGCCGGAGAGGCGGTTCTGCCAGAGATGCTCCGCCTCCGGCAGCAGCTCGCCGAAGATGACGTACAGCATGGCTCCGGCGGCAAAGCTGAGGGATATGGCCAGCAGCAGGGGATTCATGGTCCCCATGCCATATCCCAGCAGCGCCCCCAGGATGGTGGGCAGGCCGCTGAGGGCGGCAACGCCGATGGCCCCGGCGGGTCTGGAGCCCCCCGCCAGCAGGGGCGCGGCAATGCTCATGCCCTCGGGGATGTTGTGCAGGCCGATGATGAGGGCGGCCAGCAGGCCGCCGTCCTGGGCCGCCCCGGCAAAGGTTGCGCCGATGGCCATGCCCACAGGCATGTTGTGAAGGGCCACCGCCGCAGCCAGGACCAGGCCCGCTGTGTGGAGGGTATGGCTGCCGCAGGCGCACAGCTCGCCGTTGTCGGTCCCCAGGGGGATGTTGTGGTCCGGGGTGTGATCGTGCTTGTGGGGATGTGTATGGCCGTCATGGTCATGGTCATGGTCGTGGTCATGACCACCATGGCTGTGGGTGTGAGTGTGGTGGGCCTGCTTGTCGATCCAGCAGTTGAGGAGATACGTGCATAGATAGCCGATCATGATCCAGCACAGCACCGGGAGAACGGCGGAATCTTCCGCCGCATCGGCAACCAGATCAAAGCACACCACGCTGAGCATGACCCCGGCGGTGAAGCGCAGGAGAAGGCTCACCGTCCGGTCCGAGGGGCTGTGGACCATGGCGGCCAGTCCACCGCCCAGAGCCAGACCACCTGCACCGGTGACGGCGGTGATGAGGAAAATAGTCAGATAAATATTCATAAAAAGCTCCCGTTGATAAATTCCGCCCATCAGTATAACAGATATGGCGGAAAAAGGCAAATCAGATTTTGACGCCGGACCTTGCCGCCTTTTAAGCGTACCAATTATTATTCCCGAATTTTTCCTTCGGAAATAATACATAAAGACTGTTTCCTCCAATTAACCGTTCCGCCCCGCTGCGTAAACGCAGCGGGGCGGATGCTCTATTATAGTCAGGTATTCCGGTGCGCCTCTTGTTTCAGATACAGCGCCAGGTCATCCATGGAGGGGCTTTCTCCATGCCGCACATAGTATCCGGAAACCATGTTTCCCAAAAAAACCGCCAGGTCCGGCTCCATTCCGCACAGCAGTCCAACCGCCGTACCGGCATTGAAATTATCTCCGCCTCCAGTGGTCAGAACAGGCTGAGGCGCGTAATTTCCCGGGACAGTCCATATGCGTTCCATGCCGCTTTGATCCCCGCGGCAGCATACCGCATATTTCAGCGCGTGGATCACCAGCACGGAAACTCCTATCTTCTCTCGGAGCTCCCGGCAGGTCTTCTCCAAATCTCTCCCGGATCCCTTTCCATTCAGGCCGGCACATGCCGGAAGATCCAATACGGCCATCAGCCGCTGGGATTCCCGGACATTACAGCTGAGCACCGTCTCGCCATAAGCCGCAAACCGGCGCATCATGGCAAGGGCTTCCCGCGTGTCCGGCGCGGTACGCTTTGCGGGGTCCGCCAGATCAAAAAAGAGAATGCGCCTGCGGGGATTCAGCCTGGGGAACACCTGCAGCAGCATCTGCCGCCAGATCTCCGTCATGCCCGGCATCATGGTCCAGTTATTGAGGGCAATGAGATCCGCACGGTCCATTTCCCGAACCAGCGAATCCAGGCCGGCCGCCTTGACAAGGCTCTCCCAGGTTACCTCGTTCAGGCTTTGCAGTGTTGAGGAAATGATTTTCCCGTCTAAAAATTCCAGTGCGTCCGTCCGCGCGGGTTCCGCGTAGGATATCAGGTTCATCCCGTCCTTCAGAGGCTGAAAAACCGGGTGAAGTTTCCCCCGCCCCATGGCGCCGATACAGGTGGTCCGAAGACCTAAACGCGATGCCGCTTGGGCCATAATGACGCCGTTTCCTCCAGGCTTGGTGCTGACAGGCGCCAGTTCTACGTTCATGCTCAGCCCGGCGGCTTCTATGATCCTCCGGCCATAGTCCGCCATAGCCTCCATGCGGCGGTAGCTGCCGCTCCCTGTCCGCTGGTCCACTACATAGAGTATCCGGTCGACAAACCCATCCAGTCCAATGCAGGCGCTTTTATCCCCGGCTGCAAGCTCCGGCAGACGTTTCGCCAGCCTCGCCGCATATTCCGGAAATGCCGTTTCCACTGTATCGCCTCCCCTGTTCCAATAGTCCGTCATGTGCTCAGAAAAGCGGTTCGCTGTACTTTTCCACATCCGGTTCGCCGGCGTAATATTTTGAAAGCGCAGAAAAATCGCGGACAAAGTAATCGTATTCCGTATGGGTCTTGGCGGCAGCTTCATCAGCAAAGGTCTCCATCAGCGTGCTGATATTTGTCTCCCGATCGAAAAATGCCGTGTATTCCAGACATCCCGGTTCCCGTCTGGTCTTTTCAACGCAAGGGCGCAGACCGGCAATGTATTCCTCCACGCACTCCGGCTTAATGGGGAATTTCGCCACAAATTTTACCATAGCTCCTCCTTTGCTCCTCCGGAGCGTATGACCTCGCTGTACCATCTGCCGCTTTTCTTGACGATCCTTTTCTGGGTCTGATAGTCAATATAGACGATGCCAAAGCGTTTCTCATATCCGAAGGCCCATTCAAAATTGTCCATGACCGACCATACCAGATAGCCCCTTACATCCGCGCCGTCCCCTATGGCGCGGTGCAGCTGGATCAAGTGGTCGTGGAGGTAGTTGACTCTGGCGTCATCATCCACCTCGCCCCTCCAGTTGACCACATCGTGAAAGGCGCCGCCGTTTTCCGTCACGATCATCTTGATTCCATAGTCCCGCTGTACCCGCATCAGTGTATCGTAAAAACCTTCCGGATAGACAGGCCAGCCCATTTGCGTAAATTGCTCTACCGGCGGTTTGGCCAGGCTTACCATAGTAGGCCAGATGTCCGTCCCCGCTTTTACAAAATCGCTGTAATAGTAGTTGACGCCCATAAAATCGATCTTTTGGGAGATGATTTCCATATCACCCGGATAAATCTCCGGAAGGACCACGCCCTTTTCCCGATACCACTGCAGCATGTCCTCCGGGTAGCGTCCCTTCATGACCGGATCCAGGAACCATCTGGTCCACGCGCCGTCATGGCGGACAGCCGCCCGTTGGTCCTCCTCCGCGCTGGTGGCAGGATACGCTGTGGGGAAATAGTTGATAATGCCGATCTCCCCCGCCATTCCCAGTTTCCGGAACCGCTCCACCGCCATGCCGTGGCCCCGCAGCAGGTTGTGCGCCACTTGCAGCGCGGTGGAGAAATCCCTGATGCCGGGAGCCATGTTTCCCATCCAGTTGCCATTATAGCTGACGACCTGGGGCTCCAGAATAGTCGCCCAATAGTACACCTTATCCCCCAGCGCCTCAAACATCACCTGCGCATATTCCGCAAAGCAGGCCGCCGTCTCCCGGTTTGCCCAGCCGCCGGCGTCCTGGAGCTTCTGAGGCAGGTCCCAATGATAAAGCACGACAAAGGGCTGGATCCCGTTTTCCCTCATGCAGTCAATGACATCCTGATAGAACGCAAGACCCTTTGAATTGATCTCCCCCGTGCCCCGGGGAAAAATTCTGGGCCAGGAGATGGAGAGGCGCTGCACACGGATGCCCAGTTCCTTCATCAACGCGATGTCCTCCCGGTAACGGTGATAGTGGTCGCAGGCCACATCACCCGTATCCCCATTGGCCACATTGCCGGGAACATGGCAATAGCGGTCCCAAATGCTCTCGCCCTTTCCGTCTTCGTTCCAGGCGCCTTCAATTTGAAAGGCCGCCGCCGATGCACCCCAGAGAAAATCCTCTTTAAATTGATACCGACTCATGACCTAACCTCCTTGTGGCCGGATACGGCTACACAATCGCAATTTCTCTCTGCTGTGCGGAGGATTCATAGATCGCGCCCAGCATCTTCTGGACCATCACGCCGTCCTCTATTCCGGAAACCGGCTCCTTGCCGTTTTTCACGCAATCCACAAAATGGCGGATCTCTTCCTCAAAAGCGGGCTGCCATCCGCCTGGCACGCAAAGCTGAGGGATCGTATCCACCAAATATCCGTTTTCCTCCCCATAGAAAGCAAACGGATTCAGGCTGGCCCCGCCTTTGGAGCCGTAAATCTCTGAGAACATATCCTTCTCCCGGCCATTGATGGCCCAGCTGACATCCACGCTCATGGACACCTGATTTTCAAAACGGATCAGCGCCGTGGCGGAATCCTCCGTGGTCACCGGCAGGTCTGACTGCTCCCCCGCCACCCAACTGTTGACATATTTGGTCTGATAGCTGCCAATGCGGTGGTGGACCACGCCGCTGACGGAGATGGGACGGGGTTTCCCCATCATATACCAGGTCAGGTCGATCACATGTACGCCAATGTCAATGACCGGTCCGCCGCCAGACTTTTTCACATCGGTGAACCACCCCCTAGGGGTCCCCCGCCTTCTGATCCAGCCGCAGCGGGCATGATAGACATCTCCCAGCTTTCCCAGGTCCACAAATTCCCGGATGATCCGGCTCTCCTGGCGGTAGCGGTTGACAAAGGCCATCATAAAGGTAACGCCGCTTTTTTTCACCTCGTCCTGCATCCGCCGGGCCTGCTCTGCGGAAACTGCCATGGGCTTTTCACATAGAATATGTTTTCCTGCTCTGGCGCAGGCCGTGACGATCCCCTCATGGGTGCTGTTGCCGGTGCAGATGCTGACGGCGTCCACCTCTCCGTCCGCCAGCAGCGCGTGCATATCTGTGTAGACCTTGGGGATATCAAACTGCTCTGCCAGGGCGGAAGCCCGGGCGTGATCCATATCACATACAGCGGCCACCTCGGCATCCCGGCACTTCATATAGGCCGGCAGCTGGTTATCCCGCGCCACCGTCCCCGCGCCAATGATCGCCACTCTCACCTTGCGGTCCAACATGTCGCCAACTCCTCTCAAAATATTTCTGTCAAAGTATCTCCGAAAGGAGGATTTTTCTCTGCTCCTTCAGAGATTTCAGCGCGGCAAAGCTGATAGCCAGGCTGTTGAGATTATCCGCCGCATCGGGGACCGCGCCCGGCTCCCCCCTGAGCTGCCGTTTCAGCTCGTTGAGCACGCCGCACCGGTCCTGCCCGGCAAAGTAAAAGCTTTCCGCCAGCGCTCCCGCAGCGCCATCGCCCATCTCCAAGCGGTTTTCCCCATCGTACTCCCAACGGACCGCCCCCTTATCGGTTTGCAGCAGCCAGTTGCCCTGCCAGCCCGTTTCAAAACCGATCGAGCGAATGCTGGCATTGTAGCTGGCCTTAAAGCCGTTTTCAAATTCCACCACCGCCATTGTGCTGAGAGGGGTGTCCACGCCGCCCCAGGCGGGCGTCCAGGCCGTTGCGTAGACGGAAAAAGCATTGCTGCCGGATAAAAAGCGCATCATGTCAAAATGGTGGATAGCGCTCTCCAGAAACAGCAGGCTCGCCTGCCCCTGCCGCCAGGAGACCCGCTGCCACGCCGCCGCAGGATCATCTTTGGCCCCGCTCATGCCCAGGCGGAGACTTACGTCCGCCCACTGGGGCGTGCCGATCCCCGCAGGCCCCAGCGAAGCCCTCATCTGCCAGAGCTGTTTTCTGAAACGGAAATTGTGGCTGACCCATGCCCGTTCCCGCCTGCCGCCCATGAATTCCACAAAGCGCGCCGCATCCTCCATACTCTCGCACAGCGGCTTCTCAATCAGCACGTTTTTTCCGGCCCGCACCGCCTCCATGGCGTATTCCAGGTGAAGCCGGTGGGGCAGAGCGATGAGGACCACATCGCAGTCCAGCTTCAGCGCTTGGGAAAAGTCGCTGAAGCACCGGCTGTCCTCCAGGTTGTAACGGGCCTTCGCCTCCTCCAGGCTGCTGCCGCCCCGGCTGACCAGGGCCGTCAGCTCACAATCCGGGTCGGCGTGGATGAATTCCAGCCATCCCTTCGCCCAGCCGCCGCTTCCTACTTGAATGATCTTCATTGTCTACTCCTCCATTCCGCCCGCGTTCCGCCCGCCGGATTCCGTCCTCTTGTCCCATCATCCGGCAAAACGCGCCATACGCGGATGCGGGGCGCGTTTTACCGGATGGCTGGTATCAAAATACAAAGGCGGGCAACGCAGAATTTTACGCCAGCTCCTCCAGGGAAGTGGTCTGGAAGGTGGTGGTCAGACCGACCGCCTTGCCGGTCCTGGCCGACTCCCAGCCGGCTTCAATAATTTCAATGACATGCCGGGCGTGCTCTGCGGAAACCACCGTAGGCTTGTCCTCCCGGACCGCGTCCACCAGCTGCATCACGTCCGCAAATACATGGGGCTGGGCCAGCTTCAGGTGCTCCGGGGTGATATTGGGGAAAAGGAACATCTCATGGGGCTGCCCAAACATGGGCGCATCCTTGATCTTGCCATTGAGCGCGCTGCCTTCCGTGCCATAGACAGCGGGCGTAAAGCCATTAAAGGGTTCGCCTTTGAGGGCGGAATAGATGATGCCAAAGACGGAATTGCCAAAATCCAGCATCATCATGATGTTGTCGTCCACTTCGCTCTCAATGGCCTGCTCTCCGAACTGGAAACTCTTCATGATCTGCCCCGAAAAGCAGGATACCCGTTTGGCCGGTCCCAGCACGCCGGTCATGGAGTGCAGGGCATAAGCGGTGGAGTCGTACTGAGGGCCGCCGGAGGGCTGCTTATAGTACCAGGCCGGCACGATCCCGCCCGCTTTGCGGGTCTCCTCGTTGAGGTGATAGAACATGACGCCCTCCACCCCTGCCATGGCCCATGTGACTTTGCCCAGCTCATTTTGCAGGATCGCCTTGCGGATCTTCCGGTTGGTGGGCCACAGCATCATTCCCGGAGAGGCCACCAGCTTGACATCCCGCTTTGCCGCTTCCTCGATCAGCTCCGTGGCCTCCGCCGTGGTCAGCGCCATGGTTTTGTTGAAATGGACGCTCTTCCCTGCCCGGATCGCCTGCAGGCCCTGGCTGTAGTGGAGGGAGATGGGGGAGCACAGGGACACGATGTCCACATCCGGATCCTCCAGCATCTCGTCCAGAGACTGGAAATACTTCTTTATGTTATATTTTTCCGCAGCCGCCTGGGCTCTTCCGGGAACAGGATCGCAGACCGCCTCCAGGTACACCCGCCCGGACAGGTCTCCCAGCTGCATATGCTCAAAAATCGCTTGAATGGCGATCACGCCGGAACCGACAACGCCTAAACCTAAGGCCTTCATAGTATGTTCTCCTTTTCCTGTTTTTCAAATGCCGGCAAACGGGACTAAACCCACTGCTGTTCCTGAATTTCTGCCCGGCAATGGTATTGCATTTTTAATCGGGGAACCGTATCAGAATCGCTGCACGATCTCCTGCATCTTCTTCACGTACTGGCGCGTCACCTTGCGGTCAAATTCCTTCAGATCATTTTTCTCCTCCTCCGTCTCCGGAAGCTGGAAGGCCGGCTCCGCCAGCAGGCACAGCCCTCTGGGATCAGGCGCTTTGTCAATAATGGCCTGCAGGATAACATCGAAATCAATGATGCCCTCGCCAAGGTAGCAGCCGGTGGTCCGCATGGGCATATCCGGCCAGGTATCGGTTTTCAGGGGATTGTCGATCACCTTAAAATCCTTGAAGTGCGCGGAAACCGTGTAAGGCGCCAGATAGCCCACATCCTCCATGGGATCGCAGCAGGCAATGGCCCCATTGCCGAAATCGTACTGAATGCGGATGTTGTTTTCTCCCACCTCCTCGATCATACCGGCCATTTCCTTGCCGGTAAAATCACAGTGGTTCTCAAAACCAAACACCAGCCCGGTCCCGTCCAGGATCTTGGACATCTCCTTCAGACATTTGATGATATGTTTGCGCTGCTCGGAGAAGGGGAACTCCTTGCTCCAGCGGCTGGCCCTTACCACCAGGCTGCCGTTATAGCCGCTGCACAGAACATCCGCTCCAAATATTTTTGCCAGGCCCACCATTTTTTCCACGCCCGCCCTTGCCGCGGCTGGGTCGGTCAGCTGGCCCAGGGCCGTCCCGGCCAAGGGCTCGCATTTGCCTGCCAGCGCCCAGGTGGTAAAGGCGTACATGATCATCTTGACATCCTTTTCCTTCGCCATGGCGGCCATTTCCTTCAGGGTGTCGGGGCCCGCTCCCTCGGGAATGAAATAAGGCATAAAGGAAATGGCCCTTGCGCCCAGACGTTCGCACTCATCCAGCGTCCATTGGTACTGCGCCATGCCTGCCGGCGTGCCGGCGGGCGGGGTCAGCATGAAAGGCTGGAACCCTACGCGGAACCCATACTCATTGTTCATCTTTCTATATCCTTTCTCTGCAAAAATCAAACTTAATTTCCGGCGCGGCGGATATGTAGGTATTACTTCTGGATGCCGAGTACCACAGGGGTGGAACGGTAGCCGATGCCCATGCGGTCAATGCCCATATCGATCAGCTCCAGGAAATGCTCCCGGGTACGGATGCAGCCGGAACCCTTGACCTGCGCCTTGCCCTCCGCGGCCTTCATCAGCAGCTCCACGACTTCCTTCGTTGCGCCCACACAGGCGCCGCCGGTATAGAACCCGGTGGAGGATTTCACAAAATCGCTGCCCGCCGCGATCACGGTTTCCGCCGCCCTGGCGATCTCCTCCGCAGTCAGCGCATCCGTCTCGATAATCGTTTTAACCGCCGTTCCATATTTGTGGCATACCTCCACGACTGTCGCAATGTCCGCCTTGACCTCGTCCCACATGCCGCTTTTGATCCAGCCATAGTTGGCCACAATGTCCAGCTCAAAGACATCGCCGCCCCTGCAATATTCCTCTGCCTGCATCACCTTGGACGCGGTCGTGGACAGGCCGAAGGGGAAATCGCATACAACGCAGATTTTGGTGCCGGTTCCCCTTGTCATCTCCCGGGCGATGTCCAGGGAGGCGGGATTGATGCAGACGGTTCTGCACCCGAAGTCAATACCCTCCTGAATATATTTCCGGATTTCCGCCTGTGTGAATTCCGGCTTCAGGACGGATTGGTCAATATATGCCGCCAGCTCGGCTACGGTCATCTCGCTTGCCTTTTTATTGGGTTTCATTGTTTTCCTTGCGTACGCCTCCCAACGTACGCACTCCTTTCATAAAAATTATTAATTCTTTCTGGAACGCACAATGTCAATATAGACCGCCAGCAGCAGCAGCGCGCCCTTCACCAGTTTCTGGGCGTAAACATCCATGGACAGCAGGCTCATACCGTTTGCCAGCATGGAGAAGAAAAGCATGCCCAGAGCCGTGCCGATAATAGACCCTTTGCCGCCGGATACAGACAGACCGCCAATGACCACCGCTGCAATGCAGTCCATGTCGTTTCCCGAACCCGCATTAGGCGCACAGGTATAGGCCTGCGCAACAAACAGCAGGGACGCCAGCCCCGCGCAGGTAGCGGAGATGATGTAAGCAAAGGTCTTTGTTTTCTTGACGCTGATGCCGGAGAGATAGGCCGCCTGCGGTGATCCGCCGATGGTGATGACGTTTCGCCCGAACTGGGTGTACTTCAGCATCACGCCAACGATGATATATACAGCCAGAGTGATCCAGATCATAGTGGAGATGCCAAACAGCTTTCCCCTTCCGATCCAGGTAATGAGCGGGTCGGAGATGGAGTAATACTGCCCCTTGGAAATCATGTATGCCAAAGCGCGGAAAATCAGCTGCGTTCCGATGGTCGTCAGAATGGGATCGATCCCCAGTACATTCATCACAAATGCATTGATCGCGCCGCCTACTACGCCGCAGAGCACCGCGACCAGCAGCAGCCCAACGCCTGAGATGCCCGCCTGGTGCGCCATGCCCACCATTACGCCTGCAAACGCCATGATCGACATCTGGGACAGGTCAAGCCCGCCCAGCAGCATGGATACCGTTACTCCGGCGGCAATAATGCCTGATGCCGACATATAAACGCCGATGTTTTTCAAGTTGGCTACAGTAAAGAAGTACGGCGAGGCAAAAGAAAAAGCGATTCCCAGAACAATCACCGCAATCAGGACACTTGCATAAGTCCCCACCCCGTGGCTGACCAGCTCCAGGGTATGTTTCAGTCTGCTTTTACTTTCCATAAGATTCCTCCCCAATCGCGCTTGCGATAATATTTTTCTGCGTCACCTCGCTGCCGGAAAATTCGCCGTTGATCTTTCCCTCGTGAAAGACGTAAACCCGGTCCGCAATGCCCAGCAGCTCCGGCAGCTCCGAGGCCACGTAGACAACGGCGCAGCCGGCCTTGCACAGCTCATCGATCTCCTTATAAATTTCCACCTTCGCGCCTACGTCCACGCCCCGCGTTGGGTCATTGAGCAGGAACACATCCGGCTTGTTGGCCAGCCACTTGGCGATCACGATTTTCTGCTGGTTTCCGCCGGAGAGGGTGGAAACCACGGTGTCGGTCCGGGGCGTTTTGATGCGCAGCCGGTTGATCCAGTCCCTGGCCATACGCGCCTCGGCAGCCAGATCCAAAAAAATGCCCCGCCGGAGCTGCCCTAGCGTAACAACGGACAAATTCGACCGCACCGTGTGGCCCAGAATCAGCCCCTCCGTTTTTCTCTCCGCAGGCACATAGGCGATGCCCAGGCCCGCCGCCTGCCGGGGGTTCTTAATGTCCACCCGTTTCCCTTTGATGGAAATTTCCCCGCTCTTGTATCTGCGTGCGCCAAAAACGCTCTGGATCGCCTCCGCATTGCCGCAGCCCATCAGGCCGTAAAGGCCCAGGATCTCCCCCCGCCGCACATGAAAAGAGACGTCCTGCAAAAAATCGTCCGACAGCCCCTCGACCTCCAGCACGACCTCGCCCAGCTCCCGTTTGGATACGGGATACATATCCTTCAGTTCCCTGCCGCACATGCTGGTGATAATAGCGTCCCGGGTGGCGTCCTTTGCATCCACCTCATAAACGCTGGAGCCGTTGCGCAGGACCTGGATACGGTCTGCCAGCTCGAACACCTCATCCAGCTTATGGGAAATGTAGATAATGCCTTTTCCCTCGGCCCTCAGCTGCCGGATAATGGTATAGAGCTTATTGATTTCTTCCTGGTTCAGCGCGGACGTGGGTTCGTCCATGATCATGACTTTCAGATCCCTGACGTAGGCCCGCGCAATTTCAACCAGCTGCTTCTCCGCTGTGGACAGCCTGTGCATCAGCGTTTTCGGGCTCAGATACTGCAGCCCCACGGCTTCCTGCGCTTTCCGGCTGGCTTCCCACATTGCTTTGTAGTCCACCATGCCCGCCTTGGTACGGGGCTGATTGTTCAGAAAAATGTTCTCCGCAATGGACAATCCGTTGACGTTATTCAGCTCCTGATGGATCGCGGCGATCCCAAAGCGCAGCGCTTCGCCGGGCGTCAGCTTTTCATACTTTTGCCCCGCAACATACAGGGCGCCCTCGCTGGGGGTATAGGCGCCGGACATGATCTTGATCAGCGTTGATTTCCCCGCGCCGTTTTCCCCCACCAAAGCCAGAACCTCGCCTGCGCGAATTGTAAGGTTTACGTTGTCGAGGGCTATTACGCCGGGGAATCGTTTATAAATCCCCTCTAATTTCATCAGTATCTCACTCAAAAATTCACACCTCCCGGCAGTGTATTCATCGGGCGCGGCAGCCCCTGGCAGAAGGGCCGCCGCACGCGCGCTCTGCAGCTATTTTAGCCGCCTCTCAGTTCCGTGTAGTTGTCGGACGTGACCATAACGGGAACGTGCTCGGTATAGACCTCGCTGCAGGTCCCGGCCAGGATTTGCTCTATTTTGTCCAGGACCTTGTAACCATATGTGGAGGTCTCCAGATCCAGGGAGCCGTACCAGGGGCGGTCCTGTCCCGCCGCCAGGGTCTCCTGCACATAGTTCTGGAAATTCTCGCTGTAGTCGGAGGAAATCAGATAGCACTTATCCTCCATCTCGCTTACCTCAATGGCAGAAATCACATAGCTGCACAGGGAGTCCGCCGCGCCTACCATCAGGACCCGCTGCGCATCGGGATGGGCGGTGAAAGTGTCTACGGCCTGCTGGTACACCGTATCATAAGAGCCCTGATAGTCCACCTTGACCACTTCAACGTTTGCCACCTCGGGATAGGCCTCCGTCAAAGTGTCCACAGTCTGGGTCACACGGATATCCATGGACGGAATGAGGGAGAAGGCGGAGATGAGCACGATCAGGTCCGGGATCTGCCCCGCCCATTTATTTTCGATGATGTCCTTAGCGGTCTCTCCGAATTGGATGCCCATCCCCTGATCGGAAGTGCCATAGGCATATGCGCCTTCCACTCCGGAATCAAAGCACATGGTCATGATGGGTATCCCGCTGGATACCGCTTCCTCTACGTAGGGAATGGCCACCTCCCGGGTGGAATATCCCTCCAGAATAAAGTCCACATTCTGCAAAAGCAGGGTATCGTAGGCGGAACGCATCTCCGTGGCGTCTGACACAATGTCGTAAACCAGCTCGTGGCCCGCTTCCGTGCAGGCAGCCTGCAGGCTGGCCAGCACCTCCTGATAGAAGCCGGAGGATGTGTCCGGCGTCAGGTAGCCGATCTTATAGGTCTTCTTTTCGCTGTCCGCATTTGGTTCATTGTTCTCATTGTTGTCAGCCGGAGCGCTGGGGTTGCTGTTGGACGGTTCATTTGACGGCGTCCCGCCGCAGGCGGCCAAAGAGAGCGTCATAATGCCCGCCAATAACAGTGCCAACCATTTTTTCATCATTTTTCAAGTCCTCCTCATCAATTTATTATTTCCAGTCTTGCACACAAATTGCCGTTCTGCCATTGGCAATCTATGTGCAGCGGCTCGAATAATTTGCAATTACTTTCAATTTCATTCAAATTATATCGTGACACACCAAAACAGTCAAGTACAATTTTCATTTCTTTTCATTTTTCGTCATTTTGTATCACTATACCAATTGTAATTTGTGCAATAAGCAACCAGATATCGTTGCCGCAGTGGAAAACGCACACGCGCTTTTTCCATCCGCGGGCCTGCAGTCCGTTCTTCAACCGCGCAAAAAGCCCGTCCAAACCGTTTCCGTTTGGACGGGCCTGCAGTCTGTTCTATTTTCAGCTGGTGCGATTTTATGATTCCTTGACGAAAAGCGCAGCATCGTTACCGGGCAGAAATCCAGGAACAGCCGTAGTTTTCATCTCAAGATTAAAGTTCTTTTTGATACTTTTTCTTTCCCAAGAAAAAGTATCAGCCCTCAACAGGGAGCATCCGAAAATTTTCCGGCAGCTCCTGCGCGATTTCCACACGATTGCACAGGATGGCGGCAAAGTCGTCCAGACGGGCCATCCGGCAGAAGCCGTGGGCGTTGAGTTTGCTGGAGTCCAGAAGCAGATAGGATGTGTCCGCCGCCTGCATGGCGTCCTGCTTCATAGCCGCCGTGTCCATTTCCGTCGTGTAGCAATAGCCCTCCGAAAAGCTGACCGCCGTACAGCCCAGGAAAGCCCGGTTAAAGTGGAATTCCTTCAGGATAGCCTGCGCGGTAGGCCCCACACACATGCCGTACTGGTTGATCAGCGCTCCGCCCACTACGAACACCTTTGCGGGGGCTCCGCCGGTATTGTGCAGGCTCAGTACGCTGTTGGTCACGATCTGGACCGGGCGCTTCAGCAGGCACTCCATCAACGGGCTGAGACTGGTCCCTCCATCAATATAGACGCACTCTCCGTCCCGCACCAGACCCGCCGCATACTGCGCCACGGCGATCTTATACTTTTTATTGACAGATTGCTTTTCCTTCATGGAGTACTCCACGGTATCCGCCAGCTCATCCTCCAGAAAATCCAGCGCTTCCATCGTTCCCGTATTGGCAACGCCGCCCTTCACCTTGACCAGTATGCCCCTTTTCTCCAGCTTGTCCACATCCCGACGGATCGTAGCTTCGGATACGTTCAGCTCCTTTGCCATATCCTTCAGCCGGACAATCCCATGTTCATTCAGCTGGGATGTTATGTAGATGATTCTCTCAGCAGCAAGTTTACTCATTATGACCACGCCTCTCTGCTGTACCCAGGAGGCTAAAGGCCGGTCACAGGCATCCGGCCCCAGGGACACAGCTCTGTTTTATTGTGAATGATTGTCATCCTGTCAGAACAAAAGCGAGACCTTTGCCAAAATGCGTCCCGCAGCAGAAAATCAACTGCAAAAATTCAGGTGGATCTATCTGATTGTTTTGAAATGAAAACATGCATTTTCCAAAACCATAAGATCCTACTCAATTTTTATCATATTTTTTCAAATTTTGCAATCCCCTTTTTTCTTTTTACCAATATTTTCTTTAAAAAACAAATGAGGGCTGCTCCTTTTTCTTGAAAGAAAAAGGACAAAAAGAACTTTACCATCGCTCCTAAAACCGCTGCCGTTCCTGGATTTCTGCCCGGTAACGATGCTGCACTTTTCATCAAAGAGTTGATGCCTTTATTTATATAGCCGGCACACTTGACCATATTACGCAAAAAATAGGCAACAGCTCATTCGCTGCCGCCTATTTTTTGCTTTTTCCTGCAACTCGACAGCCGGTCAAGCTACCGGAGCAACGGGTTCCACCTTGCCGGTGGCGTGAATGTCGGTGATCAGCTTCCGGGGACATTTGGCAACGCAGGCGCCGCAGGAGGTACATTTGCTGTAGTCGATGCACGCCACATTGTCCTGCACGGTGATGGCCCCCGTGGGGCAGTTCTTCTCGCACAGGCGGCAGCCGATGCAGCTGACAGAGCAGTTGGCTTTGGCCTGGGCCCCCTTCTCCAGGTTGGCGCAGGGGACCACAATGTCTACGGCATAAGGAACATCGGTGATCACATGGCGGGGACAGGCCTTGGCGCACTGCATGCAGTGGGTACACTTGTCCTGGTCCACCTCGGCAACGCCGTGAGCGTTGATGTGGATGGCATCGAATTTGCAGGCCCGGACGCAGGTGCCCCGGCCCAGACAGCCGAAGGAGCAGTCCAGGGTGCCGTTGCCGGAGACCTTCATGGCGGCTACGCAGTCCTCAATGCCCACGTAGCGCTCAAATTTTCGGCTGGCCCGGTCGCCGCCGGAGCAGCGGACGAAGGCTACCCGGCGCTCCTGGGCCTTCACCTCCACGCCCATGACGGCGGCGATTCGGCTGGTCTGCAGGCCGGAGCAGCTGGGGCAGGCGTTGACGGGAGCTTCCCTGGCCAGGATGGCCGCCGCGCAGCCCGCGCAGCCGGGATAGCCGCAGCCGCCGCAGTTGGCCCCGGGCAGGCAGTCCAGGATCAGATCCAGTTTGGGGTCCGTCTTGACCTCAAACACCTTGGAGGCCAGGGACAGCACGATGCCAAACAGGCCGCCCAGCGCTCCCAGGGTCAGTACAGCATAGAAAATGTTCATATGTCTATCCTCCTCCTTTTACCAGGGGATGCGCAGGCCCTGGAAGCCCATGAAGCACAGCGCCATCAGGCCGGCGGTGACCAGGGCGATGGGGAAGCCCCGGAAGGCCTTGGGCGGGTCGGCAAACTCCAGCCGCTCCCGGATGCTGGCAAACAGGACGATGGCCAGCAGGAAACCCGCGCCGCCGGTGATGCCGTAGACCACGGACTCGATAAAGTTGTAGTCGTTCTGCACATTCAGCAGGACTACGCCCAGGACGGCGCAGTTGGTGGTGATCAGGGGCAGGTACACGCCAAGGGCCTGATACAGGGTGGGGACGGCCTTTTTCAGGAACATTTCCACAAACTGCACCAGGGCGGCGATGACCAGGATAAAGGCCACCGTCTGCATATAGCCAAGCTCCAGCTTGTCTAGCAGCAGGTTCACCGGGTAGCACAGGGCGGCGGCCAGGCCCATGACGAAAATGACCGCGAATCCCATGCCCACGGCGGTGTCCATCTTCTTGGAGACGCCCATGAAGGGACAGATGCCCAGGAACTGGGCCAGGATGAAGTTGTTGATCAGGATCGCGCCCAGGGCGATGTCAAATAGTGTAGTCCATTGCATAGTTTACTTCCCTCCCTTGACCTTCCGCTGGGCCCACTGCATCAGGGCGATGAGGCAGCCCAGGGTCAGAAAGCCGCCTACCGGCTGGGCGATCAGCGAGGCGCTGTACTCCGCAGGGAAGATCTGATTCCCTGCAAGAGCGCCGGAGCCCAGCAGCTCGCGGATGGCGCTCATCACCAGCAGCACCAAGGTGTAGCCGATGCCCTGGCAGATGCCGTCCACGGCGGCGGCTACGGGCTTGTTCTTGCTGGCAAAGGATTCCGCACGGGCCAGGATGATGCAGTTGACCACGATCAGGGGGATGAACACGCCCAGACTCTCGGCGATGTCGGGGAAGAAAGCCTGGAGCAGCAGGTCAACCATGGTGACGAAGCCCGCTATGACCACGATATAGCAGGCGATGCGGACCTGCTCAGGGATGATCTTGCGCAGCAGGGAAATGAAAATATTGGAGAGAGTCAGGATGATGGTCACCGAGACGCCCATGCCGATGCCGTTGGAGATGGTGGTGGTGATCGCCAGGGTGGAGCACATGCCCAGCAGCTGGATCAGCACCGGGTTCTGGGTGAGAAGACCCTCTTTCAGTTGCTTTCCTACATTCATTTGTTAGCCCTCCTTTACGATCAGGTCTGCCACGGCATCCAGGGCGGCGTTGACGCCGGCGGCGACACCACGGGAGCTGACCGTTGCGCCGGAGACGCCATCGAAGCGGTTGGTCCCGGAGTTGACCGTGATCTCACCGTCCTCATGGCTCATGCCGGTGAAGCGGTCCAGGACGGACTGGTCGGCCACCACCTTGGTGCCGATGTTGGGGGTCTCGCTGTGGCTGACGATGGAAACGCCGGTGATCTTGCCGGACGGGTCAATGCCGACCATCATGGTGATGGGGCCCTGGGAGCCGGTGGCGGTGGTTTCGGCTACCCAGCCAATGCTCTGGCCGCCGGACCTTGCCTGACTGAGAGAAACGACCGTCTTGGGCAGGGAGGCTTCTACAGGGACATACTCCTCCGCCGGGAGGACCTGGGCCATGGCGAGGCGTACTTTTTCCGCCTCAATGGCATCGATCCTGGGCTTGGTGATCTGGTTGACAACGCCAAGAAGCAGGGCGACCACCAGACAGATGGCCAGGAGCACGCCGGTGATGCGGCCGATGTACTGGGGGTCAAAGGAGATGGAGGGTTTGGGCTGCCTGGCGGCAGCGGTTGCTTTTTCGTTGCTCATTTCTTAGCAGCCTCCTTTTTTGTTTTGTCGGGGGCCTTGGCTTCCTTGGGTCTGGCTGCCTTTTTCTCCTTGACAACGCCGAAGCGGCGGGGCTTGATGTTCTTGTCGATGATCCACACCGTCAGGTTCATGATGAGGATGGCGTAGCACACGCCCTCGCTGTAGGAGCCGAAGTAGCGGATGAACACGGTGATGAGGCCGCAGCCAACGCCGAAGATGGCCTGACCCAGATGGCTGACGGGAGAGGTGACGTAGTCGGTTGCCATGAAAAAGGCGCCCAGCATCAGACCGCCGCCCAGGAGGTTGTAGAGCATCCACTGGACCGGGTCGTTGCCCCGAGGAAAGAGGAAGGTCAGGACCGCTACGGTGCCGATATAGCTGACGGGGATATACCAGGTGATGACCTTCCGCCAGATGAGGAACAGACCGCCCAGGATCAGCAGCAGGGCGCTGACCTCGCCCATGGAGCCGCCGATGAGGCCCACGAACATCTTGGGGAGGTCGTACATCCCCTGCAGGCCCGTCAGATTGTTCTCGTGGAGCAGGGCCATGGGGGTGGGGTAAGTAGCCGCGTCAAAGGGACCCCAGACAGGGACCGGGGTGAAATTGGGGGAGCGGGGAGCCACCCAGGTGGTCATTTCCCCGGCCCAGCAGAGCATGAAGGCCCTTGCCGCCAGAGC
>CAMWTG010000010.1 GCA_947177115.1 uncultured Clostridia bacterium | reverse complement strand
GTGTGGTGGAAGCTGCACCGGGGATCGCTGCCCTCCACATTGATGCGGAAGGTTTTGCCGGTGCTGTTGATGCTGCGTTTGTGAGCATGGCGGGCAGTACCGGCGGTATCTTTTCCGACAAAAACAACATTATGATATTCACTGGTTCCACCTTTGAATTTTTCGCAGCTCTCATATAGCACCCCTGCTCGGACAAAAGCGCTGACTACATCCCGGTCCAGAAAACGGTTTTTTAGTAAATAGGCGTACATCCGGCGCATATCCCGATTGGCAGGCGGCAGAGCGAACGCTTTCTTTTCCTTCATCTCCTGTTTGGAAGCAGGGACATAAACAACTCCTTGTTCCCCGCCCAGCAGACAGGTGACGGCCTCCGGGTAGGAAAGATTGTAGAACTGCTGGACGAAAGAGATTGGCCCGCCGCCCTGTTCTGCGGCGTGATCATACCAACGGTTTCCGCGTATGGTGATGCTGTTGTCGCTGGCAAGCCGTTTTTCAAAACCGGAAGCCAGCAGTTTCTCTCCCTGCCTGAGCAGGAATTGTTCCAGATCAACTTCGCCGGCGCGGCGTTTCTGATTGTCTGTAAAATGGATGTATGGAATATGTCTCACCCCTATTCTTGATTTTCCTGCCTGCACCTGCTATACTGGTTTCCTGGAGGTGGACCCTATGACTGCATCAAAATTGGCGGGGATCATACTGCCGTTCGCTCTGCTGCTTTTAGGTATGGCAGCGTATATTTACAAAAGCATCATGTGGCCAAAGGTCATGAAGATCGGCAGTGGTCCTATTCATGTGTCCTGCGTAGGCGACAGTATTACCTTCGGGCAGGGTGTATTTATGCACCGGAAGCAATGGAGCTACCAAGCCTTTCTGTCCGGGCTTCTGGGCGAGAAATATACCTTCTTCAATTACGGATTATCCAACAGGACTCTGCTGCCTGTTGGAAATGATCATTATTTCAGCGAGAAGATCGGGAGGACCGCATGGAACACCAGAGCGGATATTTTGATCTTTATGTTAGGGACAAACGACAGTAAGCTGATTCTGTGGGATGAGGCCCGATTTGAAAAAGAGTATATGGATGTGATTGAGCACTATCAGCAAATGGGGTGCTTCAAGCAGATCTACATCATGATCCCGCCAAAGGTTTTTGACGATCGTCCCGGCAAGAAGGGGTGCAATACATGGATCATTGAGAAAAATATTGCACCTGTCATAAGGCGTGTTGCAGAAGCCTGTGCGGTAGAACTGATCGATCTATATACCCTGACCAGTTGTCATAGGGAGTGGTTTCCAGATAAACTGCATCCGAATAAAGACGGGAACCGGGCGATAGCGGAGGAGATCGCAAAGCATATGCAATCGAACGACATCGCACGACCAGTCTGACATTTAACATATCAAGAGCGGATAGGTTTCTTCGGCGTCATGCTGCGGTAATATCTCCGCGCTTTGGCCTGCTGGTGGAGGCGTTTGTCCCGCTCAACGATCTCACATTTGGTGCAGCGGAAGCCGTCTCCGTTGAAGATTTTTCCGCAGCAGATACATACATGGCGTGGTACAACTTCCTCGCGTTCGCACTCGCAGAGTGCGGCAACTTCTTTCCAGGGAACGTCCCACCACTGAGCGGCCTCGATGGTCGCCTGCTCCCAGCTCGGTGCGTTGACAATAGCCAGCCCGCACTCCGGATGGCGTACCCACCAGAGGTGCATCGGCGGCGCTTTTTTTGCTGTTGGCATCGTATCCTCCTTATCATGACAGTCTCGGCGCATGGTCATCTGGTTTATGTCCATGCGCGATTTTCTTCTCTCTGAGCTTTCGCAGCAGTTTCCGGTCGGTGTGATAGACCGGACTGGCTGGAGGCTGCTGCTCCTGGAAAACGCGGCTCATGTGATGCAGGAGACGGATCACAGAATGGAACAGCAGGGCAGAAGAATGTTCGTCATTCCTCTGTCCTGCTGCTGTATTCGCAGACACCGGAGCGGTATAGTTTTGCTCCAACTGTGTACCAAGCCGCACCGCCTCCTGGATCACAATATTCTTGATCCGCTTGAACTCCTTCTGCCGCGAGAGCGGTATGCGCTCCGGCAGATCATCCTTATATGTCCGCAGAACCTCCTCTCGCATCTCATACCAGAGACTGTAAGCGGCGGCAACACGCTCGTCCCGCTCCAACTCATCCACGATTTCATCCACCAGAGATTTTACAGATGGTTTGAGATATCCGTACTGTTTTTTGCCGGAAGTGTTTTTAAGCTGCTTCACCAGCTCCAGCATCAACTGTTCAATGCGCTCATTGGACAGCGTACCATCCTGCATCTGCTGGATGAGCTGCCGCAGGACTTTCTGCGTATCCTGATTCAATGAATCCCGCCGCTGGGTCTGTCTGTCGTAGATTTCAGTCAGATCATTCCGGAAGATTTCTCTTGCCAATCCGGACTTGATCCGCTCGATCCCATGCTCCGTAAGGTAGCCGGATTTGCCGTCCGCGCTATAGCAGACCATGTGAATATGAGGATGATGTTTTTCATCATGGAACGCGGCGTACCACCGGAACTGCTCCAGCGGGATCTTCATTGCCTTTGCCATCTCCACAGAGTATGAGGAGAGAAAACTTTTCCAGCTTTCCGCATTATCGAATCCTAAACGAGCAGCGTCTTCCCGTTTTAGAGAGATCACCGGCAGCCAGACCGTGCCGGGGTGGTGCGCGACTTCGTCCTGCACTTTGGATAGAGTCAGCGGCTCATTGCCGCCATTGAACAGCCCATGAGAACCAAACCGTTGTGCGCGAGGGCGCTTGGCGATGTAGTCCACGTAGTTTTCCATCTTGGCGATCTGGTCGAGATTGTCCTCTATGGCCCGCGTGATAAACTCAGATGCATTGCTAGGTGTGGGAGATTCCTGGTAATCAGCATACTCCTCCAATCCCTTGCTCAGAGGAAATTCCCGGACCAATTTCTCCACCATATTGACCTGATTTTCTGTGGCAGGCAGATTCACTTTGCCGGGATCAATGCGCTGGACACCCTTGCGGGTAGCGATATATCCCACCGCATTTCCCAGGTGGGCAGCGGCTTTCGCCGTGCCGCCTTTGACGTGCGGACACTTGAAAATGACTCGTGGCATGGTTCATCATTCGCCATGCTGATACTTCATCGCATCCGCAAAAGTGACCGCGCCGCCAGTCTTTTTGACCTCCTGGATGCACCGCCCGCGCAGACGCTCCAGCGCCTCCGCACTGACGTCCACCTCTGAGGCCAGCACGTTCATCATCATGTTTGTTTCCACAGCCAACTTGAACAGCAGCCGGGCAATGTGGTTCTCAGCATTTTCCACCGTACCCTGGAGCGCAGAAACAAGGATCGGTGCAAGAAATTCCGTACCGTTTTTGCTGGTGACATATCCCGCATAGAAGCGGATCGCTTTCTCAATAAACTCGCTCTGATTCTCGCAGCCATCCAGCGGAAAAATATCTTTGACAAGCTGCTGTGTTTCCGGCCTGATCCGCAGAGCGAACTTGATTTTTTCTCTGGACATGAGCTACCTCCATTTCTCCGATTTTGAGCGGTATCCCCGCCTGGAACCCCGAAAAATCCGGCAGCGGCGGGCGGTTCCAGCCATGCGGATGCAAACCTGACCCCCGAGACCGAAATCGTACCCCCGCTTGGAACCCCGTCCCCGACCCGCATTGTGGGGCGGTGTGGCGTGAGCGGGGGCGCCGCGCGACCCCCGCTCTTTTTCCAGCACCGTTTTCGTCCCCCGTAGTCCCTGCGTCCCAACGGTTCCAGCGGTTTTGCGGTCTTGCCGCAAACCCGGCCCACAGGCCGCGACAGGGCGGTTTTCCGGGTTGGGTGGGGCAGGGATGCTACCCGGCTGGGAACAGCCGCACAAACGGCCTCCCAGGGGCAAACGGTGGGGAACGAGTTGGGAGGGGCTCTCGCCCCTCCCGCTGCTTGGTTACATCGCCATTTCCGGCTCATGATTTCCCCTCAGTTCCTCGCAGGAGACATCTGCTTCCCGCATTGCCGCCGCCTGCTGCGGGTCACGGCATTGGATCACGACTCTCCAGTAGTCGTAGCCCACTCTCTCCAGCAGCTTTCCGGTGACGTTCTGGAGCAGGGCCTCCGTATCGAATTTGCTTTCCACGTACAACCCCTCGCAGATCTTCAGCGGTGCGGACATCCCGTCCGGCCTGTCGGAGAGCAGGTACCGGAAGTTCCCCGCCACCTTGCCGCGCAGTTCCAGCATCTGTTCCCGCCGCTGAGCGTCAGCACAGCAGTCCGCAAGGATGGCGGATACCGCCTGCTTCCACGTATGCACGGGAACCATGTTTCGGTCCGGAAGGATAACCATCTCCGGCTTTGTCCCCTTGAACATGGCGGCGGGAGCAGCCAACGGCAGACGGCGGTCTCCATCTCCCTGCGCCAGATCTTCTCCGGCCAGGGAGAGGAGGAAGTTGTTGAAAGCATCGTCTATCTGCCGGTGCATCTCCTCCCGGCAGCGTTCAACTTCCGGCAGGATGAATGTCCAATTCTTTTGTTCTCTCATTGCGTTTCTCCATGTAACAGGTTCAGTCGGCGTGTATCTCGTCCGCCTTGGCGAACACACTGACGCTGGGGAGCTGGAGCATGGCCTGACGGTACGCGCCCCACTCCGCCTCAATCTTTTCAGTGAGGTGGACATAGATCTCCTGGCGCGTCATGGCAGCATCTCCGCAGCCGGACCACAGACCTGTTCTGTCTGGAGCGCGGCCCGCACCTCCTCCAGTTCCGCCCGGATGTCTTCGGCAGACAGATAGGGTCCCTCCAATTTTCCCCCCAGCAGCGCATTATCCAGCCCACCGGCTTCAGCCATTGTGACCGCCAGCTCCCGCATGGCCTGACGGTCCTGCTGACTGGGTAGCCGGACCGCTGTGCTGAATAGTTCCCAGACCGCCTCCATCTGCACGGCTGCCTCCGGCACAGCGTTCAGCCTGTCCGGGTCTAGCAGATGGGACGTGTCCTTTTCAGTGCGCTCGAACTCCCGCGCGCTTTCCAGCTCACTGTCGATCCACGCCAGATGGGTGCTGATGTCCACAGCCCCTGCGGCGGCAGCGAACGCCTCCAGGCCGGCGCGCATCGTCTCTGCAGATGGGATGCTGTCCGCTCCCACGCCGTAGAGCATGGATGCTGTCTCATGGGCGATCAGACCACACAGGTCTGCAGGGGTAAATGCTGTTCGATTCTTTGATCTCATTTTGATTTCCTCCCGATTTTACAGTAGGCATTGCCTCCGCCAACACAATGGCACAGTTTTTGTTGGGAAGCTATTGAGCAACACCAACGAAATTTCTGCCGCCGCTCTGAGCGACAGCAACAACTCACATCACCGGTCCGGCAGGCGGAGCCATATCCTCCGCCATGCACTGGGCGCTGTAGTCCGTCAGCGACTGCCCGGTCTGCTGTTGGCAGTATGCGTCCATCTTCCGAAGAAGGGTGGCTTTCTCTACGGCATTGAGGCGGTATTCCAGGGATTCCTCCCGACCGTCCGCCCGGTGCAGATCGACCTCCAGCATATCGCAGACCTGTCCGGCGGCCATGTCGTAGCTGGCATAGACATTCAGCCAGTCATCCCCCTTCGCGGTGCGCGTACCGAGTACCCTGTCCACATCAAAGCTGTTTTCCAGATAGAAGTTCAGCCGTCCGCCATCCGCCGTGATCTCATCCGCGAAAGCAAAATTCTTTGCAGAGAGATGGCCTGCCGAGGTGATCTCCTTGCCTGCCAGCTTCTCCGTGAATCTGGCCTGCCGCCGCTCCTTGTCATAGCTGCCGGTGCGGTATGAATGCCAGCTTGCGGTAGACACATCCTTGAGCCGGTAGGTGATCCACCCAAGGTCAGGCCGGACGGCGGAGAACTTCTGTGCATCAAGATTCACATCGTACACGCCTGTGATCTTACGGTCTCCCTCTACGCAGCCAACAGCCATCCGATCAAATATTTCCGCAGAGATGTTCTCCCTGCCGGACAGCATCTCCTGGAACGGGTGGTGTTCTGCCTGCCGCAGCCAGCGCCGGACACATGAGGCTGCTTCCAGCATATCTACCGCTTGTTCCACCTGGAAGTGTTTTGTAACGCCGTCCTCTGTCACACGGAAGACAGAATACTTTTTGCTGTCCTCTATCTCCTGTTTTTGCTTTTGCTGCTCCACCCAGATTTCGTTGCTGATCTTACCCCTCACATGCTCAGGGAGTTGATCGATCAACTCGTCCAAATAGCTGTTCAGCCTGCCCTCCACCGTCTCATCCTTCAACTGCCGGGACAGTGCCTGATACCACCGTTCATCTACCCAGAGGGCTATCTCTCTACTGCTCATGGTGTACCTCCTCCGGTCTGGACGGGGACCGGCTGGGTCGGGGAGGCCGCGCCGGCGCGGCGATGCTCTCGATGTACTCCCGCGTCTGGGCGGGGACATACTTCTCGTAGATCTTGTTGACGCAGTCCTCCAGCTCTGCCTCCATGGAGGACTGTTTCCTCGCGGCGTAAAACTGGATGGCCCGCAGCTTCTCAGCATCCACCTGGACGCTGACGGTTACCTTTCGCATGATTTCCTCCTTAGAACACGTGAAATTCCCAAGTGGTAGGACCTTCCTGGACAGGCATGGGTTCCGCAAACCGGCTTGCGTAATGCGCTGCGTCCCCATTGGAAAGGGAGCAGAACTCCCCATCCTCTGCACCTACGATGAGGAACGTCCCGGCAATGGTGTCGCCGCCCACCTGCCGGTTGGCAGGCAGGCCGATCAACTTGCCCTCCTCATTGCAGACCAGCACCGCGTTGGCGTCCAAACCTACCGTTTCGATGTGTCCGCCCACCGCCTCCTGGAACGCCTCCAGGGTGTTGGGCATGGTTACCGTCTCCGGCACCTGACCGGGGACGATTTTCAAAACCTGAATGTCCATTTTGTCTTTCCTCCTCCTATGGCAGATAACTTCTGGGGTTCGTCCGCTCCCCGTTGACCCGCACCTCGAAGTGCAGGTGCGGTCCGGTAGACCGCCCGGTGGAGCCAGACAGGGAGACGATGTCTCCAGCCTGGACGGTCTGCCCCACCTTCACCAGCAGCTTGGAGTTGTGGGCGTAGAGCGTGGACAGCCCGCCGCCGTGGTCGATCATCACGTAATAGCCGTAGCTGGAGCTGTACTGGGAGACTGTCACCGTGCCAGACAGAGCGGCGCGGACGGAGGTTCCGGTGGGTACGCCCAGATCGATGCCGCCATGGCCCTTGCTCTTGCCGGTGAAGGGGTCTTTCGGTAGCCAAACTCCGAGGTCACGATGTTCCTCCAGTTGGAGCCCACCGGGGAACAGAAACCGTCCGCGCCGATGAACGGCGCATCCGTACTGCCGAGCCCCGCGCCGGTGGATGCGCCGTAGCGGACCAGATTGTAGACGCTGTCCGCGTTGGCTTTCTGTTCCTCAGAAATTGTGACGGCTATTGCGGAGCTGATATTTTGATAGACTGTGTTCAGATCGGTGATGGGAACGGCCACAGTGTACGGCTCCTCTTTTTCCGCCTCCGCACCGGCCTCGTCCTTCACCTTGACGGTGCGCGTCCGCTCCTCGTAGGTGACGAAGCAGTCTGTGAAGGTCTGGTGATCCTTTGGTGCGGAGCTGTCCGCGCCGAAATACAGAGCGAAAAAAACAGCCTTGACCCGGATGCCGTCAAGACTGTTTCCTTCTTCTGTCATTTCGTTGATATCCTCTATGAACCCGTCCAGCAGTCCGAAGCTGCTCCGCATATCTTCGATATAGGCGGCGTACTCTGCCGGGGTATCCGGTGGCAGGGTCCCGCCATTGAAGCACAATTCCACCACCGAGGCGTTATGGCCGGAACCGGCGGACAGGGAACAGAGCAGCGCCAGCAGAACGATGATAGGGGAGAGAATGGCCGCGATGATCCAGCCGATCCCCTTCCTGGCGCGCTCATCCGAGAGCAGCGCCGCCGCTGCCTTGATAACCGCAGGGTTAGGCAAGATCCATCCCTCCCGGAGCAAGGGCTTCCTGCTGCTGCGATTGCAGTTCCTGCCAGTGTTCCGCAAGGGCCTGCGCGGTTTCCTCATGACCGCCGCCCCGGCGCTCCGCCCACTGCTGATACCGCTCGAAGTCCATGCCATGGTCCAGCAGCAATTTGGCAACATCCACAGCATCGTTCTGGACACAGGCATGGAGTGCGTTGTAGTCATCAGGATCGACCCACATCCGCTTCTCCAGCAGGCTCTCCGCCATCCAGCTGTCGTGGCCCTCGTATGTCAGCGTATGCAGCGTCTGAGCGGAGTTGGAGCCGCCAGAGATCCCCTTGTCCACCAGCTCCGACAGTGTGCGGAAATCATGATCCATGGCAAACTGCTCCAGCAGCCGGGACGGTGCGGCGGCAATCTGCTCGCTGCTGCACTGGTGGATGATCTGCGTGGCGATGAACCTGTGGTCCAGACAGGCATAGCTGGCCATCTCGCCGTAGAAGGACGGTTCCACCTCCGGTACGCAGTGCTCCGCCCAGTGCAGCAGGAACAGCGCCTTCTCCGGGTCGTTGATGTCAATAGCTTTTTTGCAGGCGTCGCAGTAGCTGGAATAGTCCACATCCGTTCTGCCGTTCAGCAGCATGGCGGTCATGTTCCTGCCCACGAGACCGGGCCGGCCAGCCGCCTCCACCAGCAGAGCGTCCGCCTGGTCAGGGACCTTGGCGGAGTATTCTGTGAACGCCGCCATCTCGCCGTCCCGGATCGCCAGCACCGCCTTGTCGTAGTCGCTCATATGCAGGGGCCGCATCCCTACTTCGTTGATGTAGGCGGTGATACTGCCGGTCATACGCCGGAGGAGCTGCTCCGTCTGCGTCAGGGTGTTCTCCTGCCGCTCCCGCTGCTCCACCAGGGCGTTGATGATGGTGCGCTGCTCCTGCTGGCTCAGATGCACCACCGCGCCGCCTGTATCATCTTCCACGCCGCCAATCTTCATATAGCGGGTGTGGGTGGCGTGGTCGCCATAGAAGGCTTTGGTAATGGCGGAGGAGATCAGGAACATCCGGTCCAGGTCGTTTCCGTTCTCACCCAGGGTCTTGCCAGTGAAAAATTTTCGGGTAATAAGCTGGTTGTGTTCGGGCCACCGGATGTATGCGTCCAGATATACTCCCTCGCTGCCGCCGTAGTCGGCTGTGCAGAAAACATTCGCATCTTTCGGGATCTCCCGTCCATCCTCCCAGTGGGAGTCCAAGAGGAAATATTCGTCCGGGAGGTAACCTTGGCTCTCCAGCCGGTGCTTCAGCTCCTCGAATACCTCTTGGGCTGTCCGCTGACCGGCGTACTCCCGCTTGCGGGGATCGTCAGTGGAAGGACTCCACTTTTCAAATTCGATAACTTCCATTTTCTTCTCCTTTTTCAACCGTCATAGCAGCCACATGGCATGTCCGATTCCGGGAACATACTGCAGAACGCCGTCTGATTTCTATCCGCCTCCACAAACTCCTGCCATGACCAGCTGCGGCCCAGTCCCTTGACGCTGGTGAGATTGGGCATGGCGTTGTTCTCCACGGCGATGGCCCGGTCGAATAAATCCCGATGCTGGTGGTACAACGTTCGGATCTCCCGGTGTTTCATGGCAGGACAGAAGAAGCAGGAGGACTTGCCTGGAAGCGGCAGCCCGGCTTCCCGAATTGCCGCGAGACAATCCTCCCGCTCCCACCCCCAGTCGATGAGGGGGTATTCCTTTCTGTATTTGGTGTCCTGGATGTCATAGACCAGGGCGTGATCCCGCCGCCGCTCCTCTCCGGCATCATAGCCGATGAATTTGACCACTTTCTCTCCTCTGGCCCAGACCTCCCGGCAGGGCGGGTAGTTGTTGCAGAACTTGTCCTGGGGGCCGACCTTGTGCTTGAGGGAACACTTTTTATACCCATAGGCCAGCGCAGGCAGCGTTCCGGAACGGAGGCACTCCTGCTCCAGTGTCAGACGGTCGCCGTTTTTGTCGGTGTATTCCACCACCGTGATCTGCGGCATCCCGTGGTCAATGAGCCACTGGTTCATGATGGGCAGATAGGCCATGGTGCCGGGCAGCTCGCCTCCGGTGTCTGCAAAAAGGATCAGGTCAACCGGGATTCCCCGTTGGTGCAGACTTATCAGGAGTGCAGAGCTGTTCACACCACCGCCATATGAGAGGACAGAAAACGCCATCACCGTCCACCTGCCTCTCCGAACAGCACCTTCTTGTACTCCGGCACGATAACCTCCAGCAGATACCGCTCGTTGCCGCACTTGTAAAGGCACACGCCCCGCTGGGGAAAGCGGATCAGCTCGTACTCCGATCCCTCCAGCTGCAAATTCTCCATAAAAAAGTGCCGGTCGATAGAACCGGCATTGAACAGGAACTGGTGGGTGGGGATGGAAAACAGGGGCTTCGTCAGCTCGGCAATGCCGGGCAGGGCGAAGTCCTCAATGTTCTGGCTTGCCAGCAGCACGGCGGAGTCCTTCTTTCTCACCCGCTTCATGAAGTTGCGGATATACTCGATGGTGGTGGGATTGGAGAGAAACAGATACAGCTCGTCTATTGACGCCACCGTGTTTCCCACGGTCAGCAGCTTGTCACTGAGATAGGAGAGGACGTTGAACAGCATGGCGTTCTTCACATTCCCGCTGGCCTGGAGCAATCCCTTCACGCCGAACACCAGGAATCGGCTGGAGGTGATGTTGGTGGGACCGTTGAAAAATTTGCTCTCTGCGCCCTTGCACATGGAGTGCAGTCCCAGCAGCACTTCCTGAAGCAGTTCCTTGGGATATAGCGGGTTTTCCTCGCTTTCGTAGTGCTGGTAGGCGTCCTCGATCACCTTATACAGATCTGACAGGATGGGATAGTCCACCGGGCGCAGTCGGGAGAAATCGGTTTTATTGTTGATGCCGAACTTCTCATACGTCCGCTCCAGCATCAGCTCAATGGTGTCCACATGCCGGTCAGTGAAATCCTTGTAGGACCGGAAGAAGTCCTTCAAGAAAGAGATGTGCTGGCTGAGCCGGGACTGCTCCCGGAAGGCGGCGGGCGCTTCCGGATCATCCTCGCCGTCCACATCCCACACCTTGGGCTCCAACGGATTGATGCGGTACTGGCCGGTCATGAGGTCCACGAAACAGCCGCCCAGATTGCTGCACAATTCGCCCATCTCGTGCTCAGGGTCCAAACAAATCACGGACTTCCCGGATTCCAGCAGATTACAGACCAGCAGCTTCAGCAGGAAGCTCTTGCCCTGGCCGGAGTTGCCCAGAATGAGAATGCTGGCGTTGGTCTTGTCATCCGCTCTCCGGTCCAGATCGACAATGATGTTGCTGCCGTACTTGTCCTTGCCGATGTAGAAGCCCTGGGGATCGGTTTTGCCGGAGTAGTTGTTGGGGTAGAGGTTTGCCACCGAGGACGCGGGCAGCACCCGCTCAAACTGCACGCCCAGGACGTTCCGCCCCGCAGGATTGGCGGAGAGAAAGCCCTCCCGCTGCTTGAGCAGGATGCGGTCAGACGCCAGCCGGGAGCGCACCAGCTCACTGGTCACCTCGTCCCGCAGGGTCCGCAGGCCCTCCAGATCCTTTGCCGCCAGATCCAGGTAGACGGCGCAGTGCATCAGCGGCTCCCGGCTGCGGTGCATGGAGGTCACCAGCGCGGCCACATCCTGGAGGTTGGCCTCCGCCGTAATGGTCTGCCTCATGTCGTTGGTGCTGCCCCGCTGGAAGCGGCTGCGGTTGGCGGCGTTCTGGATGATCCTCTGCTCCTCCGCCGCTGTGACCCGTCTGGCGTAGATGGTGAGCGTCACGCCGCTGCGCTCTCCCAGCGGACCGAGGATCGCCAGCTCCTCAGTCGTGGTGGGATATCCCCGCACGGTCATGGCGCAGTGATACGCGCCGCCCAGGATATAGTGGTCCGTGTTGAATTTCACCGCCGCCGGAGCGATTATGTCCAGGAAGTCCCTGGGCAGAGGCTCCGGCGCGGGATTTGCTTTCTTCTGCTTTTTCTTAGGCATCTGCGCTCACCCACCTCTCTCCATCAATGCCGTCAAAAATATCCGTGGTCACATCCTGCTGGTAGTACACCGCCAGCAGCCGCATGAGATCCTGCTGGCTGGCCTGCCGTACATGGAACCCCTTGTCCCGAATGCTCTTTTCCAGCCGGGTCGCCTGGCTGCGGGCGTTTTCCTCCTTCTGACGGTCCAGTTCGAACACCAGAGCAAATTCCCGCGCCGAGGCGGTGGTGGTCTGAATGGCGTCCAGGTGGGCGGCGTCCTGCCGCAGCAGTTCCCGGAGGGCGGGATTGGACTCCTGCTCCATCCGCTGGCGGTACCAGTCCTTGTTGTTCTGGAAGGACTCGCGGGAATCCAGCGCCAGCAGCCGCACGGATTCCACGCTCCGCAGCAGGTCGGTGAGGGCTGCGATCTTACCCCGGACGCCCTCTGCGGAGAGCACCGACAGATTGTCCGGCTGGATAAGGAAAAAGACCAGTTCACTGCGGCCAACCTTCAGGCCGTTCTCCGTGAACTGGTCTATTCCCATGAGCTGCCGTGTGGACAGCAGCCGCTTCTGTTCCTTCTTCTGTTTTCTATTCACGCCGCTCCCTCCATTCGTAGTACTGCTGAAATAAGAACAAAAAGCAGACGGCGTTGCGGAGGAAGTCCAGGATGCTGGCATCCTCCATGCGGATACTGAGAAAGGCGTACAGCACTGTCAGCACCAGCGGCAGCAGGAACCCTGATGAGGCCAGCGACAGGACAGAGAGCAGAAGCCCCACGCCCACCACCGCCAGGTCCTTCAGCTCCCACAGCCACAGAGTCGGTTTTGCGGTCAGATTGTCGGGATAGATAAAGATAAAAAGCACCCCCTATTCTTTGGTAAGCACATAGATTTTTATTGGGATATTTCGTTTCTTGCAGCTGTCGATTACGAATTTTGTTCCGCGTGATGTCCCGTCCCAGAAGGCCAGAACAAGGTCGGCGTTTTCGATGATCGTGATGTTGCGTTTCAGCGGGGCGGCCCGCCCGTACCGGCTGTACTCCGGCAGGTACTCTGTCAGCTTCAGACCTTGCCGCAGGGCGTATTCCCGCGCGGAGAAATCTACGCCCTTTGCGCCTCCGGATATGATCTCGGTCGTATCATCAGGAAGATATTTTTCCAAGTTATCCACCAGCAGCCCTCTTGAACCAATCACAGCAACTCGCATACGCATCCTCCTTAAGTTTTTCAGATATACTGTATAGCTATGCCTGCATCATATCACATCATAGATATAAAATAAATATATAATATATCTAAAACGGGGTGATGGTATGGCCGTCAAAAGCGTTTCTATTCGAATGGAAGAAGAAATGCTGGAAAAACTTGGTTATGTTGCGGAGTATGAGGGACGTTCCGTGAACAGCCATGTGTTGGTTTTGATCCGACAGAGTATCAAAATGTTCGAGGCAGAGCATGGGATCATTGAGGGAACTATCCCTCCGTATGACAACGTAAAGCCGCCACGAAAAGTTTGAAAAGGGAAGGGGACGGCGGCGCCGTCCCCTTATTGCTGCTATTCCGGGAGGCCGATGGCAACTAATGCTTCCAGGCACCAGACCCCGCGCTGCTCCAGCGCCTTCATCAACACCCGCTCCGCGGGAGTGATCGAATCCAACGCGAAGACCTGCCCAAGAGAGTGTGCTTCGATGCCCAGCCCCGGACAGTCCAGGAGCATCGTGCCGGGGTGGTCGATGTGCGGGTGGATGCTGGCTTCTCCCCAATGGGGGATGTCGGCTGTATAACTCACACTGAGGACTTTCCCCGCCTGATCCTTCTGGGGCGTATCATTCCATGTCAGCATGGTTCCCCGCCTCCTTCTGCGGCGCAGCCTCCCGCCGCTCAGCTTCCTCCAGCTCCCGCTCGATGAGGCCGATGACGAAATCCTTCTGACTGAGCTTCTTGCCAGTGCGCTGCTTCTCCCGCTCCAGATGGTCCTTGATCCGGTTAAAAAGGTCTTCCGAAATTTGAATGGCTAAAGTTTTGGTGAATTGCATTGATTTTTCTCCTTTACTGTAGTAGTCTGTAAGCAATTGTGTGATGTACATGCTCAGGGACTGCCCGGACTTCTCCTGCTCCTCCCGTACCCTGGAGTGGAGGGAGAGAGGGATCTGAGCACAGAGATTCTTTTGGGGTTCCATATGGCTCCGCTCCTTTCCTGATTTGCAAGGCCAAGTATACCGGCAGCCGCACTGCAAAGCTATTACCAAACCCAACGAAGATCTGTTGGAAAACGAAGCAGAAGCAACAAATCCTAAAGTCCCGCCCGCAATACCAGGGCGATCCCCTGCATGAGATACTCCACGCAGGGGATTGGAACTGAGTTGCCCAGAGCCATGTATCGGGCGGAGTCGGACGCGCCGGGGAGATCCGTCCAGCCGGGAGGAAACCCCTGCAGCAACTCGCATTCCCGTGGGACCAGCCTGCGGATGAGCTGGATGTCAGAGGAATCGTCATCCGGCTGGAGGATAAGGTCTGTGGCATCCTTGTGCTGGCGGGCACTCTCGGTAGAAACGACCTCGCTTTCCCGAAAAACGTCCACCCGCTGCCGTGCGAAGATTGCGGGTTTCCCAAGCACCAGACTGGCATTATTGCCCCCTGTCCCCATGCGGGCGGACAAGGCCGGCGCGAAAGGCAGAGGCCCTTTGTAGCGGGCGTCAATGCCATGGTTCTCGTATAGCGCCATTGGCTGGCATTCAGGTTCCTTGGCACTGTCACTCCGGGCATTCAGGCAGACCAGCGGGGGATGCCCGGACTGGGCGCGCAGAGTTGCCGTATAATTATCGGTGCAGTCCATTCTCTGTCCACCCTGGTCGTTCAGGCAAAGGACGGACGTGTCATTGTTCCCTGCTTTCAGGGTGGGGGACATCTCCTCCTGATAGCCGAGACTTCTTGCGCTGGAACCTGCTCCGGCGGAGAACCCGGCGGCGTAGATCAGACTGCCGGGATTTCTCCTACTGTTGCCATCCGCATCGAACCGGTCCGGCAGCTCCCGCACCGCATCCCGCTGATGGGTACAAAAAGCTGTCAGCAAATGAGCCGCATCCGGTTCATCCATCGCCATCCGCATCAGATCGGCCACCGACACCCCAGGGGGAGGGCGGATGATCCCCGCCTGGAGCTTCAGGGCCAGCTCCAGCTGGGGCGGCAGGGGTTTGCCCCGTTCCTTCGCTCTCCGCAGGATACCCCGGCAGGCAGTCCTGCTCAAATAGTATTTGGATGGGACTGTACCCTGCAAAATCTGTGACAGCGAAGACTCTATGGCGCCTTTGGGGCACGCCGAAGTATTCGGCCGCCCACTCCGTCCAAGCCACGCAGGATCGTACTCCCAGTACGGCCCCAGCATATTCCCAGCGTCCGGACGCAGGTCTAATAACATCAAGGTACGGTTCTTCAATCCGGATGAACGCCTCAATGACCTCCCGGAAGTCCGAGCCGGGAACGCCGTCTGACGTACCGCTCCTGCTTCCGGGCACGTTTTCCCATACGGCAAACCGGGGCCGAACATCGATCCCTGTCCTGCCAGTTCTTTTGTCCGCATCGCGCATCTCCTTTATGATTCGTATCTGATGACTGAACAGGCCGGAGCGGGCGCCGGCCAGGCCAGCCCTCGCTCCGGCCACGCTCAGTCCTGGCAGGGGCTCCCCCCGCAGATGATGTCCACAGGCGGCAGATTTGCCCCGTCCAGCCTGGTAATATCCCCCACATGGATCATGTCGGGAAAGTGATGCTTCGTTACCCGGATGGGGAACGGCTCGATCTCGCTGGCCCAGACAGGTGTGATGCCATTACGCACCGCTGCCAGCGGGAATCCGCCAATGCCGTCGAAGAGAGACGCCATTGTCAAAGCGTTTCCATGTTCCATTGTGATGCCTCCTCTTTCTCCAGCGGCTGGACTGTATTGTCATAGTTGGGTTCAAACGTACACCGCTGTCCATTGAATGCTGTGGCCGCCTCCCTGGCTTCCGCTTCGGAATCGAAGGCCAGGGGGCGGCCATATCTGTCGCACCGCCACCGGACGGTCCAGCCCCACGGGGAGTCCGGACGGGTGGCGGCTATGACGCCATATTTCATTGTCTGCCCTCCTGCTGCACCGTATTAACAATTGCGCGGCAAACAACCGCATATAAGCGTGGAGCGTTTCAGCCGCATAGCGCCACATCGAGGGTCCGCTCCGGCGCAAGCTCCTGCGTCACATCCATTCTCCGCACCGGAATCCGCAGCCGCTCGGCTTCCGCGATTTCCGCCTGCATCCCGCTGCTGACACAGGGGCCAAACGCCCACAGCTCGTCACAGCGATGCAGGAGGGTCAGACCCATCTCCATCCCGGCCTGCCGTTCCTCCGGAACAGCATCATTTAAAACAGCTGGATACATCAAGTGCGGCGCAAGGAAAGCATGGCCGCTCTCCATGACGGTGCGGCACGCCTGCTTCGCGTATTCCACGTTTCGCTCCACGTCCCCGGCGTATGGGGACGCCACATAGATCAGTTTCATTTTGACTCCCTTCTGCTATTTAATTGCCGCCGCCACGGCTTTGGTGGTGTTCACCGCCGTCTGGGCGGTGTAGACGGCGGACATAATGTTGGCTCTGGTGGTGGTGTCCAGGCCGAAGGTCCCCGCGATCCGGGGGACCTCTCCGGCTGAGAGCATGAGGCCCAGCCCCAGCAGCAGGTGTTCCCGGAAGGCCATCAGCCCTGCCGTCAGGATGGTGGCCTGGAGAAAGGCCGTCAGACACAGACCGATGACCTGCTTCATCCACTGGAGGAACCCATCCGTGTATCCGCGCGGCACGCTGAACATATGGAGTGAGCCCACCGCGATCTGGATAAGCAGGATGCCGCCGCGTTTCAGATTCGAGAAAAAAACTTTTATCACGGCGTAACCCATGGCGATCACACAGAAGATCAGCATGATCGGGCTGGTCAGCATGGACATCATGAAGTCCGGCGCGCCGGTCATATCGCTCAGACTGGTCACGGCGGCGAAGTCGGCTATGATGTTCTTCCCGACCTCCGCGATGCTGGTCCCCAGCCCGGTGATCTCCGCGGTAAATTGTCCCTGCAAGTCCACCGACAGCTCGTAAAGCCGCACGGGGACGGTGGAGAACAGGCTGACCGCCAGAAAGCCTTTCAGAATGTTCAGGGCGGTCTGCTGGATGTTTCCCCGTCCGGTGGAATACTCCAGCCCAAACTCGAAGCAGCATACCACCACGCTGACCCCGAACAGCGCCCAGCCCAGCTGGCTGAAAAACATCACCATGGACTGCACCCAGGTCAGCTCAAACAGCTCCACCCCCCATGCCGCCCATAATGGCGAAAAAGTTGCCAAGAAATCCCACGACCTGACCGTAGAACCAGTCCATGAGATTTCCCATGATCGTGTCCGCTACAAAATCCCAGATAAAGATTGACCATCACCTCCGATTTCGTTCTCTGCGTTGACACGCAGGCTCAGATTGGTTAGAATGATTTCGATAAAATGTGCAGGAGCCGCCCATGACCTACGAAGAATTCAAAAGCAAATATCCCGTCCGGCTGAACCGTCAGCAGGAGGAGGCCGTCCGACAGACGGACGGCCCCGTTCTGCTGCTGGCTGTGCCTGGGAGCGGCAAGACCACCGTGCTGGTGACCCGGCTGGGGTACATGCTCCACTGCAAGGGCATCCGCCCGGAGCGGGTCCTCACCGTGACCTACACCGTGGCGGCTACAAAGGATATGAAATCCCGGTTCGTCAGCTTCTTCGGGGAAGAACACGCGGACAAGCTGACCTTCCGCACCATCAACGGCCTGTGCGCGGTGGTGATTGGGACCTACGCCCGGCAGAAAGGCACGGAGGCATTTGCGCTGCTGGATGATGAGCGGCAGATCAAGAGCGTGATCCGGGAGCTTCTGGCCCGGACCGGTACGGCTTTCCCCAGCGACCAGCAGGTCAACGATGCCCGCACCCATATCACTTATTGCAAGAACATGATGCTGACGGAGGCGGAGATCCACGCCCACAAGGTGGATGGGATGGACTTCCCGCGGGTCTATTTTGAGTATCAGGACTATCTCCTCCGGTCGAAGCGTATGGACTATGACGACCAGATGGTCTTTACCTACCGCATCTTCCGCCAGTATCCGGACATCCTGGCGTACTTCCAGCGCCGGTGGCCCTACATCTGCGTGGACGAGGCCCAGGATACCTCGAAGATCCAGCACGCCATCCTCCGCCTGCTGGCCTCTGCCAGTGGCAATATTTTTATGGTTGGCGATGAAGACCAGAGCATCTACGGTTTCCGCGCGGCGTGGCCCCAGGCGCTTCTGGAGTTCGAGCAGGTCTTTCCCGGCGCAAAGGTTTTGAAGCTGGAGACCAACTACCGCTCCACCCGTGCCATTGTGGAGAAGGCGGACGCATTCATCCGCCGCAACCAGAACCGCCGTCCCAAGCGGATGCGAACGGAGAACCAGCAGGGTTCCGCCATCCGCAAGATCATGTTGACGGACTACAACCGCCAGTACAGCTACCTGCTGAAAATCGCGGAAAGCTGCGAGGAATCCACGGCAATCCTCTACCGCAACAACGACAGCGCCCTGCCCCTCATCGACCTGCTGGAGCAGAAAGGCGTCCCATACGCCTGCCGCCAGCGGGAGGGGTTCTTCTTCACCAGCCCACTGGTGCGGGACGTCACCGATATGCTGGAATTCGCTTTCGATGACGGCAACAAGGACTTGTTTCTCCGCTTCTACTACAAGCTGGATTTGAAGCTGAAAAAGGCCGTTGTCACGAAGCTGCTCTACGGGATGCCCAAGGACAAGAGCGTCTTTGAGGCACTGCTGGAGAGCGGCGAACTGGAGTCGTGGCAGATCGGGAAAGTCAAGGCCATGCAGACCCACTATTCCAAGCTGCCTTATCTGACCAGCTTCGCCGCCATCCAGCGTCTGGTGCGGTATATGGGCTATGGGGACTACCTCCAGGAGCAGCACGGGGACACCGCCAAGCTGGATATTCTTCTTTCCCTGGCGAATCAGACGCCCATGGTGGGGCAGTTTCTCCTGCACCTGCGGGAGCTGAAAGACCACATTGAGACCCTGGAGCCCCGTCCGGACTGCCCATTCGTGCTGTCCACCATCCACGCCAGCAAGGGATTGGAGTACGACCGCGTCATCCTGATCGATGCGGTGGACGGACTGCTGCCATCTGCGGATGAGGACGAGGAGCTGGAGGAGGAGCGGCGGTTGTTCTATGTGGGGAGCACCAGAGCGAAGAAGCAGCTGGAGTTCCTCTGCTATGAAAACAAATTCGGGGAGCCGTCCAACGCCGCCTTCACCTTTGTCTCCCAGTTTTTGGGCGAGGAGCCGAAGAAGCCGCAGGAACCGGAACGGAAGCCGCTGCCAGCCAAGCCCTCCAGCCCCTCCAGGGAGCAGCTTGCCGCCTGGATGAAAGACTACATCCCCGGTACGGAGGTCACCCATAAAATCTTTGGCCGCGGCCTCCTGACCAAGCGGGAAGGGAACTTTGCCACCATCTCCTTCATGGAGGTCGGGACCAAAAAGGTAGACCTGACCACCTGTCTGCGGCAGGAGAAGATCTGGCTGACCCATTTCGTGTAAGGAGCCTGCTCAGATTCCGATGATGGTCCAGATGTAGTTGGGCGCGATGAGGGTGAGGATGAGACAGGCGAAAAGGATCACCGGACCGGTCCACTCAAACTGGCCATGTTTTTTGTAATCAAAATACGCGAGACCGGTTTTTCCGAAGAAAGCGATGGCTAAAATCATGTCCAATGCGGGAAAAACCACGTTATTGACAACTGTTTTGATCTGACCGGCGGCATCCTTCCAGGTGCTTTCCACCACCGCGCCCACGTTGCCTTTGCCGCCGGAGGTGGCGAAGGCGGGAACGCAGAGGATGGCGGCTACCACCAGAGTCAGGAGAATGGGGCGCAGATATTTCTTGAATTTTCTCATAGGGTACCTCCAAATTTTAAAGTTGAAATGGCATTTCCGGAGCTGGTTCCGGGAGCATTTGTGGAGCAATGTCCCGCAGTTTTGGGAAACTGGGCGGCGAGGACTCCAACCGGCCTTCCTCCATGAGCCGGAAGATCGTATTCACATTGCCGCCATCGTACAGGTCCTGCCCTGCCCGCTGCATCTCGTATGGATACAGGCACTGGTTGTCCAGACTCAGATTGCAGATTTTAGTGGCAGTATCCTCACCGAAATCTCTCTTAAGGAGAACGAACCCGGCCAGCAGCGTATCATACCAGCGGCTGCGGGCGGTCTCGTCCGGCTCCTCCATGAAGTCTACATACTGCTTCATTTCCACGCATTCGCGGGCAAAATCCGCCCAGATATCCTCTGCGCCCGATTTTGCACCGGGCAGCAGCGCGCGGAGCTGGCTTTGAAACGCATCCTTCGTCAATTTCTCGTTGATCACGATCCCTCCTGTCATGCGGATGGGCCATCCCGCAGGATGGCCCATCGCTGTTATATTGGATTGTTTGGAATTTGCTGCCGGATTAATACCCCGTCCTGGGCAGGGGCTTGTTGGGCTTATACACCGTGGTGACCCAGCGGTCTGTCGCCATGATCCACTGGCCGTTGTACACGCCGCCCACATCCGCCTGGTTGACGAACTGAGTGCCGCCCGTCAGGCCGGAGAGGACGTTGCAGTAGACTGCCGGAGCCTCCACCTGCCGGAAGTTGGAGGGCACCACGCCGAACACGCACATGAATTCGGTCACACACTCATTGGACGCGAGTCCCAGAGCGGCAGGGGACGCGATGATGACCTTGTTCTGCTGGGTGCTGACGTTGTCCGCCAGGGTGCGGTACTCGCTGCTGAGATTGGTCTTGTAGACGATCTTGTAATTCCCCGGCACGTTGTAGGTCCCGGTGACGATCTTGTCCAGCCGAACCGCCTTGGTGGGCAGGGTATCGCGCCAATAGAACGAGGTCAGCGCGGTGGTGGAGTTGTTGCCGATGCCGGAGAAATCATACTTGATGCTCTGGCCGGGGACGACTTCACTGTAGCCGCGCTTGGTGATGGAGACGTTGGTGTAGAGGCTCTTGTTTGTCATGGCTGCTTTGACGATCTGCCCGGCGTACTCGATCTCTACCTCGATAGGCGTCTTATCCAGGCCGTAAAAATCGGCGGACTTGGATTCCACGATTTGGTAGCGTCCCAACGGGAGGGGGCTGGACTTGGCAACGCCGTTCTTGTCTGTCCTATAGCGATAGGTAATCCGCCGCTTTTACTGAACAAATGATGTTCAGCAGTCAGA
>CAMWTG010000009.1 GCA_947177115.1 uncultured Clostridia bacterium | reverse complement strand
GTCCGGCGCATCTGGGTGCGCACCATCATCAGAACAAACCAACCAGGTCGTAGCGTAAACAAAACAAACACATGCAAGGGATTCTCAAGGGACTGAAAGTCCCTTGAGGGTGCTTTTGGTTCTTTTCCCACAAGGGAAAAGAATGCCCCGCGCCGACGAGGCGCGAATCTAAATCAAGATTAGCAGCCGGGCCGCCGCGCAGCGGCGGCGGGGCACCGGTATGCAGATAAATTATACCAACTCTCCGAATAACGCCCAGGTATTGCTGTCCGTGATCCTGGCCTCCGCATACTGTCCGATCAGCGTCTTGTCTCCCTTCAAATGGACCAGCCGCCCCCCGTGGGTCCGGCTGGACAGGGGCCATGCCTCGTCCCCGTTCTCCCCATCCACCAGCACCCGGACGGTCTTCCCAATATAGGCCCGGTGCAGCTCCCCGGAGATCCGGTTCTGGCTGTCCAGCAGCCTGTCAAACCACACCTGCTTCTCTGTCCGGGCGGCCGGATCCGGCAGCTTTGCTGCCGGGGTCCCGGGACGGGGGGAATAAATGAAGGTGAACAGCGCGTCATACCGCACCTCTTCAATAAGAGATACGGTTTCCATAGCCTCCTCCTCCGTCTCCCCGGGAAAGCCGATGATGATGTCGCTGGTAAGCACAATGTCCGGCATGGCCTCCCGCGCCATGCGGACCTTTTCCAGATACTGCTCCCTGGTATATCCCCGGTTCATGGCCTGCAGCACCCGGCTGCTGCCGGACTGGACCGGCAGATGGAGCTGTCTGGCCACATGGGGACACGCCGCCATGGTCTCGAAGAGCTTCCGCCCCGCGTCCTTGGGGTGGCTGGTCATAAAACGGATGAGATAGTCCCCCGGGATCCTGTCGATCTCCTTCAACAGGTCCGCGAAATCCATGGGCATATCCAGGTCCTTGCCATAGGAGTTGACGTTCTGACCCAGAAGGGTGATCTCCTTGTACCCTGCCTCCACCAGCTCCCGGACCTCGGCGAGAATGTCGGACGCCTCCCGGCTCCGCTCCCGGCCCCGGACATAGGGCACAATGCAGTAGGAGCAGAAGTTATTGCAGCCGTACATAATGGAGACCCATGCCTTCACATCGCTCTCCCGCACCACCGGCAGTCCCTCGGCGATAGAGCCATGCTCATCGGCAATGGAAAATACCCGCTTTTCGTCCGTATAGACCCCATACAGAAGCTCCGGGAATTTCCACAGAGCCTGGGGCCCAAAGACCAGATTTACATGCCGGTAGGAATTTTTGATCCTGCCGGCTACCGCCTCCTGCTGGGCCATGCAGCCGCAAAGGCAGATGACCAGATCCGGGTTCTTCTCCTTGGCGTGGACCAACTGGCCCACCACGCCGAAAACCTTCTTCTCCGCATTCTCCCGGATGGCGCAGGTATTGATAACAATGATGTCCGCGGCATAGGGATCCCGGGTAAAGCCGCAGCCCATCTCCCGCAGCATCCCCATCAGGCGCTGGCTGTCCGCCACATTTTGCTGGCAGCCGTAGGTATCCACCATAGCCAGCGTCTGCCGGCCGCGCTGCCGGTGAAGGGCGGCCAGACGCCGGGTAAATTCCTCCTGCCGCCGGATCGCTCCGGCGGGAAGGACCACTTGTGTTCTCTCCAAGGCAGTCTCCTCTTAAATCTGAAATGTAATGACCAACATTATACAGGCAAACGCCCAAAAACGCAAGCGGTGGCCGCAGCAAAAAATGAATTGCAAAAAAGGGAAACAACTTTGAAAAAAGTACGCGCCCCGCCCTGCCGCATAATCCCGGGAAACCGGCCACGGCTCCCTCCGCGTCAGGGTTTTGCACATTATCCACAGAGTTTTCCACATCGTTATGTTAACGGCACGCTGCCGGAAAAGTTGGGGAATGGCAATACCGGCGGAGATCGGAGAGAATAACGGTTGACAATCCGCCTCGAAAAGGGTAAAGTATTGGCTGTGATCCATCCCAAGGAGGTTTCCATGAAGAAAAAACTTGCCAACACTAAGCCGGCGGGGGAGCCGTTGGCTGTTCCCGCCGTGGAGGAGCTGGAGGGACTGTGCGCCGCAGTCCACCCCACGGTGGAACGCACCAAAGCCGAACTGGAGAAGCGGTATTACGAGCGCCTGGCGGAGGAAGCGCTGGGGCCCAAGTGGCAGGACGGCGTCCCCGGCGAGGAGGCCGGAAAGCTGATCGGCGAGGTCCACGAGGAGGTGGACTGCCTCCACCGGACCGCCCGCTCCCTGGTCCAGTCTTACCAGGCCGTGGTAGAGCTGGAGGACGAGATGAGCGCCCGTCTCCGGGACCTGCGGAAAAGCCGGAACCGGAAGTGGTACGCCCTCAATCCGCCTGCCAACGCGGGCATTGATCTGGCGGAAAAACGGCTGAACCACTTTGCTCAGGGGCTGAATATCTACAAGATCCTGCTGGTCTGCATTGCAGGCAGCTTTGCCGGGGTAGTGGTGGAGATGCTGTGGGCCTTCGCCCGGTATGGCATTATTGAAAGCCGCCGGGGACTTGTTTACGGTCCTTTCAACCTGCTTTACGGCGCGGGCGCCGTGTTTTTAACGCTGTTCCTGTATAAATACCGGAACCGGGGAAAGCTGTGGTCTTTCTGCGGCGGGTTCATTGTGGGCAGCGTGTTGGAATACATCTGCTCCTGGGGACAGGAGGTCCTTCTGGGGTCCCGGTCCTGGGACTACAGCAACCTGCCCTTGAATCTCAATGGGCGGATCTGTTTTACATACTCGGTTTTCTGGGGCCTGCTGGGCATCCTGTGGATCAAGGACCTGTATCCCCGGATGGCAAAATGGATCCTGAAGATCCCAAACGGTATCGGACGGCCCCTGACCTGGGCGCTGACGGTGTTTATGATCTTCAATATCATTGTCTCCTGCATCGCCGTAGGCCGCTGGGCCCAGCGGTTGGAGGGCAAGCCGGCGGGCGGCGCCTTCTGGGAGATGATCGATGACCGCTTTCCGGACCAGCGGATGGCGCGGATCTTCGCCAACATGAGTTTTGGTTCATAGTGTTTGGGGCAGCCTGCGGCTGCCCCAAACTTTTTATGGGAACCGGTATATCCCAGCATTGTGCGGCTGGTCATTACCCCCTGCACAGTCTGCGCTATTGGGGGGGGATAGTCCGTCTAAAAATCGGATTTCCCTGGATTCAAATATTCTTCTGTTGCATTTCCCTTCCCTGTTGGATATAATAGTACCAACTTTTTCACAAAAGGAGCGGCAGTCTATGATCAAGCATATTGTCATGTGGAAATTCAAGCCCGGCACGGAGAAGGAGATGCATGCCTTTCTGGATGGCCTGCGGGGATTGTATGGAGTGATCCCCCAGATCCGGGCGCAGGAGGTGGGCGTCAACTGCGCCCCCGGCAACTACGATGCGGTCCTCATCTCCACCTTTGACTCCATGGAGGATCTGGATGCCTACAAGCACGATCCCCGTCACGTAGAGGTGTCCGCCCTGTGTAAGGCCATTCGTACCGACCGGGTGGCCGTGGACTGGGAGGTGTAACCATGGCGCTGCGGCTGGACAGCTTCGGCCTGACGGAACTCGCAGCCAAGCCGGAGGATGCCTTCCGGCTGGCGGGCCTGGCCATGGCCGAGGGCCGGCGGATCCCCGGCTACGGAGGAGACTACTACTATTACTCTATGGGCGATGCCGCGGTGGTCGTCCGCACCCGGTTGGATCCGGATACCGGAGAGGAGGAGCTGCTGGGCATGGACACCCACGCCGCTACCGCCTGCCGGTGGGAATGCCGGGTGGTGAAGGACGCAGCGGCTGAGGAAGCCGCCCCTCTCAGCCGCAGGGTCCTGGTGCGGAGGGACGGGAGAGATGATCTGGCGGTGGTGGACCTGCTCTGCGCCGATGTACTGCCGGATCTCCGGGAGGGGGATACGCTGCATCTGGGCATGGCGGGCTTTCCCCTGCGGATCTCCTATGACGAAGGGGAGAGCAAGGACGTGGTGGAGGCCCAGCAGGACACCGTACTGCTCCAGGGCATCGTCAAGGATGCCAAGGTGGGAGAATCTTACCTGGGACTGGAACCCCTCACCAAATTCATCAGCCTCACCGTTTCCACTTCCATGGGGGACATTGAATTGTGCCATCCCATGGATATGGTGCCGGAGAACCAGCGGGATCTGGTAAAGCCGGGGACCGTAGTGTCCGCCCTGTGTGCGCTGTCTGGGAACTGCGCGGTGGGGGAATACGCCGGGGGGATCGTTTTCGATGAGGACCACGATCTGGCGGCGCTGTCCGCTTTTTTCCGCGAGGGCGGTCCTGCCCGCCTGCGGCCCCTGCTCCACGGGGAGTGCGTATGTACCTTCCTGGAAAACCGGCAGGAGGGGCGGGAGAACGCTCTGGCCCTCCTGTCCATGGTCCGGGAGGACCTTGCGGCGGCGGGGCTGACGCGCTGCGCCGCAGGTCGGCTCACCGGCCGGGGCGTCCGGGGAGAGCGGTGTCTGCTCATCGGAAACGGGGAGGGCTTTGCCTTCCTGTGCCGGATGGAGCCGGACAGCCTGGGAAGAGTGCGGGAGATCACCATCACCAATGATCCGCAGGCGGAATTTGAATTGGAGGACGATGCGTGGAACGTTCCCGATCCCGGGCAGGACGCCTCATCGATCCCATGCCGGCCGGCATAATGGCGGAAAACCTTTTCAAATAAGAAAAAACGTTCTTGGAAAGGCGGATTCCAAGAACGCTTTTTCTTGCCCCCTCTATGCTTTTTATCTATATTCCGTCTGCTGTTCAAACAGATTCAGGAGGACGCCTATGGGCCTGATCGACAAGCTGATCGACAAACGCCTGACCGCCTACCAGCGGGAGCTGATCGAGATCCACTACGCCGAGGTGGAAAACATGTACCGCCAGATGCGGGGCTGGCGGCACGACTACCGCAGCCACATCCAGACCATGAAGGCCCACGCCGCCCAGGGCGACTGGGACGCCGTCAGCGCCTACCTGGATACCCTGGAAACCGACCTTGCCACAGTGGACACGGTGGTCAAGACCGGCAATCCCATGGCGGACGCCATCCTCAACAGCAAGATATCCCTGGCCCGTTCCAAGGGCATCCCCGTCCGGGCGGACGCCAGCATCCCGGTGAAGCTAAAAATTTCCGAACTGGACCTGTGCGTCATTCTGGGCAACCTTTTTGACAATGCCATCGAGGCCAGCCAGGCCCTGCCGGAGGCAGAGCGGCTGATCCGGGTATATATCGATATGAAGGGACCGCAATTATATATTTCCTTCACCAATTTCACCGCCTCCAAAAAGCAGCGGAAGGTGGGCGGCATCTTCCGCACCACCAAGGGCGAAGGCCACGGCTTCGGCCTGGTCCGCATGGACACCATTGTGAAGCGCCTGGGCGGCTACCTGACCCGCAACAGCGAGGACGGAGCCTTTACAACCGAGGTCCTGCTGCCGGTAGGGTGATGAGGCCCCCGGCCCGCAAGCTCCTATCCGCTGTTCTGCAATTCGTCCCCCAGAAATAACAATTCGTCCCCCGATCCACACAACCGGGGGACTTTGTGCTATGCTCTTCCCGAGGTGAGAAATGATGAAAAGATCCAAGCAAAAAACCTACAATATCCTTCAAAACTGCGCCTTTATGATCTCCCGTGCGTGGCGGGACTGCAGGAGCGTCCTGGCTATCGTCCTGGGGCTGATCTTCTGCGGCGTGGGAACCAGCCTTCTGGAGCTGTTCGTGGTCCCGGCGGTGCTGGAGGCTGTCGAGCGGGGCGTCAGCCCTATGGAATTGGCGGCCCTGATCGGCTGGTTCACCCTGGGGATGGTAGCCGTCCGCGCCCTGCGGAGCTATCTGGACGAGAACGCCATATTTGGGCGCATCCGCGTACGCTCCGGGCTGGCGCTGGATATCCACCTTGCCTTTTGCCGGACCTCCTACCCCCACACCGAGGACCCGGACTATCTCAAACGTACAGAAAAGGCGCAAAAATGTGTGGACGGTAACTCTGAGGCCGGCGAGGCGGTCTGGGAAACCATGACGGAGCTGCTGACCAACCTCATCAGCTTCATGATTTACCTGCTGCTGTTGGCCCAGGTAGGGCCGTGGGTTGCGGCGCTGTGCATCATTCTGTCCGCCGCCAGCTATTTCGCCGGAGAGCATATCCGCGCCTGGCGCTACCGCCACCGGGAGGAGGAGGCCGAGCTGGTTCACAAGGCGGATTACCTGTGCTACCGAACTCAGGACATGAAGCTGGCCAAGGACATCCGTATCTTCGGCATCGGCCCCTGGTTGACGGAACTGTACGGCAAGTACGTCCGGCTGATGCAGGATTTCTATGTCAAGGCTTACCGGCACGACCTGTGGGCCGACCTGCTGGACGCGGCGCTGACCCTGCTGCGCAGCGGCGCGGCCTATGGGCTGCTCATCGCCATGGCCCTCCGGGGCGAGCTGACGGCGGCCCGGTTCGTACTCTATTTCACGGCGGTCAGCGGCTTTGCCCAGTGGGTAACGGGTATTTTTGCCGGACTGAGCAAACTCCACCAGCAAAGCCTGGACCTGTCCATTCTGCGGGAGTTTATGGAGGCGCCGGAGCCGTTCCGCTTTGAGGATGGAAAGCCCCTGGCGGTCAAGCCGGATTATCTGTATACCTTGGAGCTGCGGGACGTATCCTTCCGCTACCCCGGCGCGGACCACGACGCCCTTTCCCATGTGAGCCTCACCATCCGTCCGGGGGAAAAGCTGGCGGTAGTGGGCAAAAACGGCGCGGGCAAAACCACCCTTATCAAGCTCCTCTGCGGCCTCTACGACCCCACGGAAGGCCAGGTGCTGCTGGATGGGGAGGACATCCGGCAGTTTGACCGCCGGGATTATTACAAGCATTTTGCCGCCGTATTCCAGCAGTTCTCCATTCTGGCGGGTACTCTGGCGGAGAATGTGGCCCAGACCAATCAGGAGAATGTGGACCTGTCCCGGGTGTGGGACTGCCTGGAACGGGCGGGCATGGCGGATAAGGTCCGGGATCTGCCTCAGAAGGAGAACACCCACCTGGGCCGGGAGGTATACCTGGACGGAATCGACCTTTCCGGCGGGCAGATACAGCGGCTGATGCTGGCCCGTGCGCTGTATAAGGACGCGCCGGTGGTGGTGCTGGACGAACCCACCGCCGCCCTGGACCCCATTGCCGAGAGCGATTTGTACCAGAAGTACAGCAGCCTCACCGGGAACCGCACCAGCGTATATATCTCCCACCGGCTGGCCTCCACCCGGTTCTGCGACCGGGTGCTGCTGGTGGAAAACGGCGGCATTGCCGAGGAGGGTACCCACGAGGAGCTTTTGCAGGCGGGCGGACGGTACGCCTACCTGTTCGACATCCAGAGCAAATACTACAAGGAGGGGGCGATGGAGGATGAGTAAGCAGAAAAATGAGCGTCTGTCCTTCAAAACGGCCATGGCCTACAGCCGCCGGGGCTTCGCCATCTGGTGGAAGGCCGAGCCGGAGATCCTGATTGCGGCGGCGGTGCAGCGGGCGGTGGAGGCGCTGTCCCCCTTCCTGCCCCTGTATTTCACCGCCCGTCTGGTGAACGCCATCGCCGGAGGCGGGGAAGCGGGGCGGGTGTGGACCATGCTGGCGGCTCTGCTGGCCTCCACGGCGGCAATGGGGATCCTGCGGGCAGCGGCCCGGTGCTGGGATGAGACTATGCGTCGTACCCACCAGTGGCCCACATGGAACCGCGTCTTTTTTGACAAGCTGCTGGCCATGGACTTCTGCGATGTGGACGACCCCGAAAACCAGACTCTGTATACTCGGATTTTGCAAGCCCGGCAGTGGGGCGGCTGGGGGCTGAACAAGCTGTATATCATTTTCTCCGACGCCGTGGGGGCGGTGTTCCGCATCCTGGGCGGCCTGGCTCTGTCGGTGAGCCTATTTACCATGCCGGTGCCGGCGGGCAGCTCCCTGGCCTGGCTGAATCATCCCGGATGTCTGGCGGGGATGGCGGCGCTGCTGGTGGGTTCCGTGCTTCTGTCCGGCGCGCTGTCCAACCGGGCAAGCCGCTATTGGAGCGAATATGACGGCGCGGCAGGGAACCGGATGTTCCACTTCCTGTACTACATCGCCATCGGGGAGCGCCACCGGAGCGCCGACATCCGCACTTATGCCCAGGACCGGTATATCGAACGCGCCGCCCGGGAGGAAATGGTGAGTGAAACCTCCTTTGGTCCAAAGTCCTCCATCGGCAGGGCCGCACGGGGCCCCATGGGGCTCTGCTCCAGCGCGTCCGGGGCGGCGTCCCAGGCGTTCACCGGGGTGATCTATCTGTTCGCAGGGCTGAAGGCTCTGGGCGGGGCTTTCGGCGTGGGCTCCATCACCCAGTATGTGGGAGCTCTGGCGGGGCTGGCCCAGGGGTTTACCGGCCTGTTGGAGAGCGTGGGGAGACTGCGGGCCAACGCGGAATATCTCAAGCTCACCTATGAGTTCCTGGACATCCCCAACAACATGTATCAGGGCAGTCTTACCACCGAGAAGCGGTCCGACCGGAAATATGAGATCGAGTTCCGGGACGTGTCCTTTCAATATCCCGGCACGGATACCTGGGCCCTGCGGCATGTGTCGATGAAATTCAAGGTGGGCCGGCGGCTGGCGGTGGTGGGGGAGAACGGCTCCGGCAAGACCACGTTCATCAAGCTGCTGTGCCGCCTCTACGACCCCACCGAGGGGGAAATCCTCCTTAACGGCATCGACATCCGGAAGTACCGGTACGACAACTACCTGGAGCTGTTCTCCGTGGTGTTCCAGGACTTCAAGCTCCTTGCCCAGCCCCTGGGGCAGAACGTGGCCGCGTCCATCGAGTACGACCGGGAAAAGGCGGCGGAGTGCCTGCGGCGGGCGGGCTTCGGGGACCGTCTGGCGGAGCTGCCCAAAGGGCTGGATACCTGCCTGTACCGGGACTTCGAGGACGATGGCGTGGAGATTTCCGGCGGCGAGGCCCAGAAGATCGCCCTGGCGAGGGTGCTGTACCGGAACGCGCCCTTCATCGTCCTGGACGAACCCACCGCCGCCCTGGACCCTGAGGCCGAGGCGGAGGTTTACACCAAGTTCAACGACATCGTGGAGGACAAGACCGCCATTTACATTTCCCACCGCCTGTCCTCCTGCCGCTTCTGCGATGAGATCGCCGTATTCGACCACGGCCGGGTGGTCCAGCAGGGCGTCCACGACAGCCTTGTAGCCGCCATGGGCGGCAAGTACCAGACGCTGTGGGACGCGCAGGCGCAGTATTACCAGAAGAAGAGCGAACAGCCTGCGCCGGATTTCATTTAGCCTGCTCTCCTATCAAACGTAAGCCCTCCGACGCGCCGGAAAGGCGCGCCGGAGGGCTTACGGGATGTTGGGGGGGATTATGATTGGTACAAATAAAGAATTCGTAGGGGCCGACGTCCTCATCGGCCCGTTCTAACGGAATAACCTTGGTATCGTGCGGGCCGATGGGGACATCGGCCCCTACGGGTTCGTAATTCACCCCAGCCGGCGCAGCTTTTCCAGGATTGCCGTAAATTCTTCGTCCAGCGGGCAGCTCAGCTCCACCGCTTCCCCGGTCCTGGGGTGCAAAAATCGCAGCCCTGCCGCGTGGAGGCACTGTCCGGTGAGGCCCGGAACGGGCTTTTTTGCCCCGTAGACCGTGTCGCCATAAATCGGGTGTCCGGTATAGGCCATGTGGACCCGGATCTGATGGGTCCGGCCCGTCTCCAGACGGCAGCGGACGTGGGTATAGCCTTGGAAGCGCTCCAGTACCTCCCAGTGAGTCACAGCGGGCTTGCCGCCGTGTGTGGTGACGGCCATCTTTTTGCGGTCCGTGTGGTGGCGGCCGATGGGAGCGTCTACCGTGCCGCTGTCCTCGCGGAGGTTCCCCACCACTACGGCCTCGTAAGTCCGGGCCAGGGTGTGGTCCTGAAGCTGGGCGGAGAGGGCCTGGTGGGCGGCGTCGTTCTTGGCGGCGATGATGAGGCCGCTGGTGTCCCGGTCGATGCGGTGGACGATGCCGGGGCGCAGCGCGCCCCCTACGCCGCTGAGGCTGTCCCCACAGTGGTACAGCAGGGCGTTGACCAGAGTGCCGTCAGGGTGGCCCGGCGCGGGGTGGACTACCAGCCCTACGGGCTTGTTTATGACGATCACGTTGGAATCTTCGTATACAACGTCCAGGGGGATGTCCTGGGGTACCGCCTCAATGGGCTCCGGGTCCGGCAGGGTGGCGGAAACCACTTCATGACCGGAGAGCTTGCAGCTTTTGGACACGGTTTTGCCGTTTACGGTTACTTGCCCCGTTTCGATGAGCCTCGCAGCGGCGGAGCGGGTCAAGTCCGGCAGGGCGGCGGCAAGAAAGCTGTCCAGACGGATCCCGGCGTGCTCGCTATTCGCCGTCAGTCGGATCGGTTCCATGTTCCGGCTCCTTTTCTCCGGCTGGCTCCGCCTTGTCGTGGAGCAGCAGGTAGTAAGCGGCAAAGCCGATGGTACCGCATACCACCAGGATATCCGCCACGTTGAATACCGGGTAGCTCATAAACTGGAAATTGAACATGTCCACCACGTACCCCAGCCGCACCCGGTCGATGAGATTCCCCAATCCGCCCCCCAGGATGGCCGTCAGCGTCCACATGGCCAGGGGGTGGGGGAAGAGCTTCTTTACCATCACATACCCGATGCCGGCCATCAGCGCCGCCGTCAGCACCGTCAGCACCCAGGTGTGCCCTGCCAGAATGGAGAACCCGCCGCCGGTGTTCTGAATATGAAACAATTCCACAACCCCCGGAATCAGGGGGGCGCGGTCATAGAGGGCCAGATGGGTGACCACGTAATATTTCACCGCCTGATCCGCGGCGATACACAGGATGATCGCAAGGATATAGAGCATCTGCTTATACCTCCAGCTCTTTGAGCACGTCTTTATTGACCTGGTTGCTGGCCCATACGCTGCAGCGGTCCGTCAGGGTCAATGGCTTGCCCTCCAGAGTGCAGACAAAGCCGCCGGCCTCGGTGACAATGAGGCTCCCCGCCGCCTGGTCCCAAGGACACAGGCTGTACTCAAAAAACAGCTCCGTCCGCCCGCAGGCCACGTTGCACAGGTCCAGCGCCGCCGCCCCCAGGCGGCGGAAGTCGCAGCTGCGCTTGAACAACTGCTCCGTCAGGCGCATGGTGGGCTCCAGGTACTCCCGGCGGTAGATGGCGGTGCCCATGCCGAACACGCCCTGCTCAATAGGACGCTGGCTGACGCGGATAGGCCGGCCGTTGAGGAACGCGCCGCCGCCCCGCCGGGCGGAAAACATCTCGTCCTTGTAAGGGTCGTAGACCACGCCGTACTCCACCGCGCCGTCACAGGCGAGGGCTACAGAGATGGCGCTTTGTTTTAAGCCTCTTACAAAGTTGGTGGTGCCATCTATGGGGTCCACAATGAAAGCCCAGCCCCGGCTCGGATCGGCGTTTTCTGACTCCTCCTCGCCGAAAAAGACGGCCCCAGGACACAGAGGCGGCAGTTTCTCCTTCAGAAAATTTTCCACCGCCAGATCAAACTCCGTCACCAGATCGGCCGCCGAACTTTTTTCATAGGTCCGGGCAGAGATGCCGCGGGCCGAGAGGACGGTCTCACCGGCCTGGCGAACAATGCTTATGATCTGTTCCAGCATACGTATCCTTCCTTCCGCAGCGCGCTTCCTCGGGAAGGCGCGGTTTATGGGCAAAACGAGCGGTGCCGTAGGCTGAACGCCTACGGCACCGAACCTGGGTTTACTAGATGGTGGACCCGAAGGGGATCGAACCCTCGAACCTCACGGATGCGAACCGTGCGCTCTCCCAGCTGAGCTACGGGCCCAAAAGCAGGTATATTATATCGCACTTCTGCCATTTTGTAAAGCCCTTTTTTCAAAATCCAGGGGAAAAATCCCAGGACAGCCTCTTTGTTACTTTCTCGGTGTGAAAGTGCTTTTGTGCGCTCCCGCGGGGGATAGTGGTGGTCCGCCACATTCGCAGTAGCTAACCACCACCAGAGGGGCGTTGGCCTCTGCCACCTCCGAGCAACTCCTCTGCTGCCTACACAAAAATTAACAAATTATTCAAATTTTTGTCACATTTTTGCCGTACATCATTGTTGCACACAAAAAAGGATGGTGCAAATTCATATCATTCTATTAGGAGGCATAGTTATGAAAAAAACATTTCGCTACTTCTCGCTATCGTAATGACAATCTCCCTTTGTACATCGGCCTTTGCTGCTGAAGCAGCAACTACTACACCCCAATAACCGGCGAACTAATTTCCTACGATGAACTTCCCGAGGAATACGCAAATATCATCAGTCCAAATGCCATCATCTACAAAAACGCCGATGGCTCTTATGATATTTTCCAGGAGAACCCTGTATTGACCGCAAGGGCAGCAAACCGATATGCTCCAAAGGGTGGCTCCTACTCTGATCTGGAAAACGGCTGGTTGTCGCGGCTTACTTGCGTAGTCTACCAGACTTATCTTCCCAGAGATAACGTTGATACTTGGATTTCCGATCACAACGATGGCATGACTGACTACATCATCGGTCTTATCGCAAGTTTAGGGCTCACACAAGCAGATAAAATCATTGCAAGGTTCTCACAAAATACGGCATTAGTATGAGCCTAAGTTCTATCGCAGCAATCGCAGATGGCATTATCTTCACGCTCGACTGGATGAACTACCAACAGGTCATTTCTGCAAGTGATAGTGGAAAAACTGGTATTTTGATTGAATACCTCACCTCTATCGGTGTTGGTAATTCTCGAGTATACTCGAAGTGGGACAGCTACTACGTTCCAACATATCCCTATGATGGTGACGCAACTTGGCATCCCGGCGATTACTATGTAATGCCGTAATTCTTAAAACCAGCTTTTCTTCAAAAGGGTGGACTACCGTCCGCCCTTTTTCCCTTTCCACAAGTCTATTCCTCTTTTTATAACAAGCACAATAGAAATAATGGACACTCCACCGCATACAACTATATCCATAGTATCCACCAATCCACCCGTATATCGTTTTGCAAAATAGTAAGCTGTCCATATCAATACCAATATCGGGCCAGAAAATTTACTTATTTCCATACCATCACTACTCCTATCATCACTTTTTAATTATCAAAACCGCTGTCTAAACCAACTCTGGACTGCTGTGACTTATCTCGTTTGGAACTATTCTCTATAAATTGCTGTTGCATTTTTCCAGTATGAAGATCCTGATCCGACTATGCGTTTGTTGGACGGAAACTAGGGCATTAGTAAGCTGGGTAATCATCTGAACCTGTTAATCAGTCTGTCGGTCTCACACTTCAAACTGCCCCTGCAGCGTGTCGGTGTCGATGATGGCCTGTAAAACAGCAATCAGCTCATCAACCTTCTGTCAACCCCCGTAAACCGGTTGACAGCGGTTCACGCTTCCATGCACTGTATTCTGTCTGATTATTGTGCCATATAGCTGCCCAAATCAAGCCCTCCCATCATCTCCGGCCCAATTTTTAACTCGGAAATAATACCCACAGGCGCGACAACAAGAGGATGCCGCCCCTTTCCGGGGCGGCATCCTCCTGTTATAATTGCTTACATCAAAGGATCCATACCCAGCACGGGATGGCCCTTCTCGGTCAGATAGTTCATCAGAGCCTCGGCATCCTCGGTAATGGTCTCATCGCCGATCATGTCGCAGAAGTTGTCCACGCCGTACAGCTCCTTGGCGGACTGGTTGACCTTCTCGGCCACCTGGTCCTTCAGGGCCTTGGGCATCCAGACGATGCGGCCCAGGCCGCCCTCGGCCTTCATGAACTTCTTGGAGGCGATGAAGTGCTTGCCGTGGCCCATGAAGCCAGGGGTCTGCACGCCGCCGCCGGTCATGGAGGCCATCTCGGAGAAGGTCATGCCCAGGGGGGTCATGCCCGCGTGCTCACGGTTGACGATGACCACGCCGTTGGAGAAGGGCTCAATGCCGCAGATGCACTCGAAGCAGCCGCAGGAGGTCATGGGATCCTCCATGATGGAGTACAGCGTCACGCTCTCCAGAGCGCCCTGGCTGTACTTCTTCACCGCATCGTTGACCTCTTCCCAGCGGCCAATGTTCTCGTCAATGAGGTGATCCTTGGGAACGATCTGGCAGGGGCCGGAGGGATCCAGCTCATTGGTGGCCTTGGCGTCCAGCCAGCTCACCGCGCCGCACAGGCCCAGACGCTCAGGGGTGACGATGCACACATGGCTGGGGGAGAAGGACTGGCACATGATGCAGGTATAGAACTGATCCACGTTCTCGTCCGTCAGGCTGCCCAGACGCTCATCGCGCTTGTCATAGGCGGGAATAGCAACCTCATGGCGGAACTTTTCGCACTCAGCAGGATCCGTGATGATAGTGACCTCGCACTTGTCAATAACGGTGTCATAATCGCTCTTAAGCTTGGCATACAGCACCTCGGCGAAATCCTTGGCCCGCACGCCGGCCTCAAAAGCGGCCTTGCTGATACGCACGCGGATCACATCCCGCTGGCCGGTGTGCATGACGCCTTCCATGCAGTTGATGTAGGCGTGGAACTTCCGCTCGAACACGGACTCGAAGTCGCTGTTCATGTTCTTGCCGGCCACATCGGCCACCATACAGAAGTCCACCTTGCTGCCCACCTCGAAAGCATCGAAATCGGGCCCGATGAGGGTGAAGCGGTGATCTTCCACCTCGCTGAGCTCCTTGGCGCGGACCAGCTCCAGGCCGGTCTTGCGGGAGCCATCGAACTCCACCTGCATGTCGCCCCGGCGGACGATCTCGCCCTCGAAGGCGGAGGAGAAGGCCACGGGGATGTCGATCTTGGTGATCTTGATCTTGATATCACGGGCCTCCAGGGAGGTGGCGTTGAACTTGGTGGTGTCCTCCTGAATGATCAGGCTCTTGGGCACACGGAACATGTTGTTCTCCTCGGTGTCGTTGGTGACAACGGGGAAGCCCAGCTGAATGGCGCCGGCGCCGCAGGCAACGGTCATGTCATCCACGGGAGCGTAGGCGTTGACGAAGGCAAACACACGGTCCATGGTGTAGCGCCACATAGCCTCATAGTTGCCGGGCTCGGTGGAGCCGAAGATGATGGCGGCGCGGAGCGCTACGCTGACCACATGGGCCACGCTGCTCAGATCATGGCCCAGGGCCACATTGCGGACGTTGAAGCCCAGCTTCATGCCCTGCTCCACGCACTGGTCGATGATGCCGCCCACCAGGGTGACAAAAATACCCTGGGACTGGTACTCCTTGACCAGAGCGGCACCCTCCTCGGCGGTGGGAGCCGCGCCGATGATAACGGCTACGCCGGGGATGTCCCGGGTGACCAGGGGAACACCCAGCTCACGGACCTGGGCATCGGTGAAGTGGCCCATGACGGGATCCTCATAGGGGGTGCCGCCGGCCATGGCGTACTTCATCAGCTCGATCATCTCAGCGGACAAGGCGGTGGCCACGCCGGAGGTAAAGATATCCTTGGTGCGGTTGTTGCGGGTCATGAAATCCTTGACAGTGGTCTCCAGGGCCTCCTTGGCCTCGCCCACGGTGGCGACCTTCTTGCCGGTCAGGGCATAGAGGCAGGGCAGGGAGTAGGCGGTGTCGCCGAAGGTGGCGGGGGCGTTGGGGCCCAGCTTGGCCATCGCCTCGTCCACGGCCTTGACAGCCAGGGCGTACATCTCGTCGTTGCCGGAGAAAACGCGTTCGAATAATGTTTTCACGTTATGATTCACTCCTCACGATACTGGAAATTTTTGTTTTTGCGGTTTATTCTTCGTGTAGGGCGGGACGACCTCGGCCCGCCGTCTTCAAATCAGATGGGCAGTTTCGGAGAACGGCGCGCCGGATCATCGCGCCCTACGAAACTCTACTTCTCCTGGTCCATACGTTCTTTGATGGCCCGGATCTCCTCCACGGCTTTGTCGCTGTAGTCAAAGGGGGACTGCCCGTTGCGGTCCGCCTCAATGACATCAGCGTTGTAGTGGATGAAGCCCAGCAGGTCCTCCGCCGGAATGCGCTGGCGGAGAAATTCCTCATCCCGCTGGTCCCGGACCTTGTTGGCCACCACCCGCACCCGGTGGACCCCAATGTCCGCCGCCAGCTGCTTGATGCGCTCATAAGTCTGGATGCTCCGGGCGCCGGGCTCGATGACCACGATGAACTGGTCCATCACGGACGCGGTCCCTCTCCCCAGATGCTCCAGCCCGGCCTCCATGTCCATGACCACCACATCGTCCTTGCGGAAGACCAGGTTGGACAGGATGGCCTTGAGCATCACATGCTCCGGGCACACGCAGCCGCTGCCGCCGGTGTCCACGGTGCCCATGACCAGCAGCTTCACGCCGTTGACATCGCGGCTGAGCTCATCGGGCAGGTCGGAGACCTCGGGGTTGAGCTTATAGAAGGTGTTGGACTCGTTGGCGGCGGTGCGCTCCTTGGCCAGCTCCTTCATCTTGGAGACGGGGACGATGGCGTTGACCTCCTCCTCCGTCAGGCCCAACGCTAACCCGAGGTTAGCATCTGGGTCCACATCGGCGGCCAGGACGTTGCGCCCCTCGGCGGCGTAGAGACGGCAGAGGGTGGAGGCGAAGGTGGTCTTGCCCACCCCGCCCTTGCCGGTGATGGCTACTTTCATAGGAAATCCTTCTTTGCAAAATGAATTACTGTTTTTTCTCGAAGCATCCGGCAATAGCAAAGCCCAACCCGATAATTCCAAAAATCAGTCCAAACACATCGGCGAACAGGACATCGATGACGGGAATCCAGATATTGTTCAGTTCCGCAAGTTCCAGCAGGATGCCAAATAAAATGAACACAATACCCAGGGGCAATTTCTTCATCGGATATTCTCCCCAAAAACAGTATGTATCTTTTTTAGATGCCCAGCGCGGTACGCTTGGCCTCGATGGCCTCGATCATCCGGTCGCCCAGCTTCTCGATATCCAGCTCAACGGTGTACTTGGCCTCGACCCAGTCCTTCACGCCGTGCTCGCCCTGGAGCAGCTCGGTGACCTCGGTGGAACCCTTGGTGTAGGGATCAACGCCCAGGTAAGTGTCGATGCCGGTGGCCACCACATAGTTGCCGATGGACACGGCCTTCTCGCTCATCCACTCGGGGGCGCAGCCCACCAGGGGGATCTGGGAGATGTTCCAGCCGGAATCCTTGGCGACATCGCTGGCCAGGACCATCATGCGGGAGATATCCACGCAGGAGCCCATATGCAGCACAGGAGGAATGCCTACCAAGTCGCACACGCGCTTGAGGCCATCGCCGCACAGCTCCTTAGCCTCCTTATCCAGCAGGCCGGCCTTGGCGGCAGCCTGGGCAGAGCAGCCGGAGACCACGATGATGATGTCGTTAGCCAGCAGCTTCTTCATCAGGGCGATATGGGCAGTATCGGGACGGACCTTGGGGTTGTTGCAGCCGACCATGGCGACCGCGCCCCGCAGCACGCCGGACTTGACGCACTCCACCAGGGGCTTGGTGGTGCCGGTGACGTCCACCTGGGTGTTGGTCACGCCGTCCAGGCACTTCTTGATGGCCTCCAGGGAGTAACCCACAGTGGCGTTGGTCTTGAGATCGGGGATATGGACCAGATCCTGGTTGCGGTTCTTGAAGTTCTCCACAGCCATGCGGACGATAGCCTTGGCATTGTCGCCGGCGGTCTCTTCATTGAAGTGGATGAATTCGCTGTCCGGCATCCGGGCGATCTCGGAGGTAGTGATAAACTTGGTGTGGAAACACTTGCTCAGGGGGCCCAGGGCGGGGAAGATGCACTGCACATCCACCACGATGGCCTCGCAGGCGCCGGTGAGCACCACGTTCTCCTGCTGCAGGAAGTTGCCGGCCATGGGGATGCCGTGGCGCATGGCCACCTCGTTGGCGGTGCAGCACACGCCGCAGATGTTGATGCCCTTGGCGCCGTTGGCCTTGGCCAGGGCCACCATCTCGGGATCCTGGGCATAGAACACGATCATCTCGGACAGGGAGGGGTCGTGGCCGTGGACCACGATGTTCACCATGTCTTTCTCCATGACGCCCAGGTTGGCGGTGGTGTCCACCGGCTTGGGGGTGCCGAAGAGGACATCGGAGAACTCGGTGCCGCACATGGATCCGCCCCAGCCGTCAGACAGACCGGCCCGCAGGGATTGGCGGATCAGCGCCTCCGGCAGAGAGGAGCAGCCCATGTGGGTCATGTGCAGAGACTGGGAGACTTCCCGGTCGATGGCCCGGGGCTCAATGCCCGCATCGTGCCACAGCTTCTGGGTGTGCTCGGGGGCGCGCTTAAGGAAGCGCTGGATGCCGAAGGGCTTGCCGTACTCCATGAGAGCGGTCTCAGCCACCTCGTGGGCCAGGTCATAGATATCCTTGCCCTCGGTAGCGATACCCCACTCGCCGGCGATCCTCTTCAGCTTCTCGGGGTCCTTGACGGTGTAGTTGCCGCCTTCCTTGGTCTGGTACAGGGTGTGGCAGATGCTGCGGCCATGGTCGGAGTGGGTGGCGGCGCCGCCTGCGGTGAAGCGCAGATAGTTGCGGGCCACAATGCCATGGACATCGCAGCCGCAGATGCCGCGGGGGGCTTTGGGGGTGATGCGGCAGGGGCCCATGGAGCAGATGCGGCAGCAGATGCCCTCCTCGCCGAATTTACAATGAGGGGTCTGGTTCTTGACGCGCTGCTGCCAGGAGTCCGCGCCCACCTGACGGCCGGTTTCCAGCAGCCGTTCGGTGGCAGCTTCCATTTGCTCGACAGTGATCAGTTTCATAGTCGGAATGTGGAAAACACAAGGTTTATTGTGTTTCCGTTGCTCCTTTCTCTCCAAATGAAATCAGGCTATGGTCGTATTGTCACATTTTTCACAATACAGTGCTTTTATCATAACAAAACCGCCGGAAAAAAGCAAGTGTAAAATCCCCCCATGGGGGACTTTTTTTCGGTTTTTTTTGCGGGTCCTGAAAATTCGGCGGAATGCCCAAACAAGAACCGCCCTGTTGTTAACTGCAAATAAAAATTGACTGATTATCTGAAAAATCATGATATTTTTGTCATTTTTTGCAGTTTCAGAAGAAAAACAAGCTCCGCCAAGAGCCGCAGCCATAGGCTTTGCCAGTATGCGCTGTGATTATTGTACAGGAAGATGATACTTGCCGTATTTTTCGGCTGCCGGCAGTGGCGGCGGGCAAAACGGATCAAATCAAACCGTATTATTCCTGTGTTTCTATATAGTAATAATACGGTACATCCCAATGCTTACCGCAATCTGCGGATATACCTTATATATAGAAACGCAAAATAAGCGAGCGCGATACATTGTTTTCGCGTTTCATTGGCATAGTAAGAATATAAATAAACGCGCGTTGCCTCCGGGACAGGATCTTCGCAGGGCAAGAGCCGTTCTGCAAAAAATTACCGCGCGGAACGTTGGCATATTCCCCGGCGGTCTGCAAATGCTATGGGTGCGACAAGGGCGGGATGCAAAAGCAGCCGCTCCAAGGCGAAGACAATGCAGAGCGGCCTGAGCGGATTCCCGCCCGAACCTTCTCTGCGGACGCTGCGCCGTCGCAAAAATGGAGAAGGAGAAAAAGGAAATGTCTAAGAAGAACAACCGCATCAACGTCCCCGAGGCCCGCGAGGCTATGGACAAGTTCAAGATGGAGGCTGCCAGCGAGGCCGCTGTATCTGTTCCATCTTAAAAATGCGGCAGGAGGCCCACCGCAAATAATGAGGAAACATTACGTATTTTGATGAACCGGCCCACAACGGCCTCCGTGCAGCCAAAATGTACATATAGACAAAAGTGCGCAGCATCTTTATTGACACTCTGAAAGTCTCCGGAAGGCCTTCCGGGGACTTTTATTGCTGCCTTCCCGGCCAACTTCGGTCCGTCCGGGCCCGGAGACAGCTTACCGTTTCCTCTCCCGTCTGCGGTACTCCATGGGGCTGATTCCTTCTGCCCGCCGGAAACACTGGGAGAAATAGCTCAGAGAGGAGAAGCCCAGAATCTCGGCGATAAGGGAGAGGGTATGGTCCGTTTCCCGCAGAAGAAACCGGCTCTCCTCAATGCGCCGCCCGATCAGGTAGCTGATAGGCGAAGCGCCGAATTCCCGCCGGAAAGCGTGGACCAGATAGTACTTGCTCAAATGGGCCATCCGGGCCAGCTGGTCCAGGGTGAGGTTCTCTTTGAAATGATTGTCGATGTACCGCCTGACAAGCTCACATTCCCGGCTGGCCCGGGACCCGGCGGACTCATCGGCGAAGGACAGCCCCCTCTGCCGCTCCAGCCGGACCAGCACCACCTCCAGCAGATGGCGGCAGACCTCTTCGCAGCCCGGCAGGGCATCGTAGGCCTCCTGGAGCATCAGGTGCAGGCAGGCCATTAACTCCGTCCACCCGGTGTGGAGATGGAGCATGGTGTACCCGTCCGCCCCGGCCATGGCCTCCAGGCCCTCCACCCCCAGGACGATGTATTGCAGGGGACTCTCCGCCTGGCTGAGCTCCGTATGGGGCACGCCGGCGTTGACAATGACCAGATCGTGGACGGCTACAGGGAACGCCTCGTCCTGGGTCAGAAACTTCCCGTGCCCATCCGTGATGAAAAACAGCTCGGCGCAGCCATGGGTGTGCAGGCTGGAACTCCATTCCTCCGGGTCGTACTGATCCCGGGAGATGTAGGTCAGGCACGGCGCGCCGCCGGGCGGCGGAGCCGGCGATTTGGAGAAACTGTACTGAAACCGGTTCAAAAATACTCCCTCCCCCAGCGCAATTTTGTAAAAATCCACAAGACGCATCTTTTCTTCCTTCTGATTATACAACTTTCCGTCCGCTTGTGCAACCCTTCCAGCCCGATGCTTTTCACTTCGGTTTTTTTGGCGGGTTCACCGAATCTCCCTGATGGCGTCCGGCGCAAATCGTTTATGTTTCTTCCGGCGGACCGGGGACCTTTTGGATAATCCGCCGAAGACTATAGAGCAATATCTATAAAGAGCAGCGCAACAATCCGGTAGCATTCCCCGCCGGAAAGGGCTATACTGGTATCATCAAACCGGCGGACCCCCGCCGGCAGGCGTTTCAACAAATTGTAGGAGGAAAAATGAAAATGAAGAAAACTCTCAGCTTGCTTCTTGCGCTGGTCCTGTCTCTGGGCCTGCTGGCCGGCTGCGGCGGCGGGAACAACGACCAGCCCCCGGCTAACGATCAGCCCCAGCAGAGCGATGATCAGACCCCCAGCACCCCCGATCCTGAGCCCGCTCCCGAGCCCGCCGGAGATGTGACCATCCAGGTGGCCGCTCTGGCCTCCGGCTACGAGGAAGCCTATCCCGGCATGTGGCAGGAAGTCTGCGATGCCTTCACCGCCGCCACCGGCATCAAGGTGGACCTCATCTGCGACAAGAACCTGGAAGACGTCATCGGGCCCTCCATGCAGGGCGGCGAGTTCCCCGATGTCATCCATCTGGCCACCGGTCGTGAGAAGGGCCTCACCGAGCAGTTCATCAAGGACCGCAACATCGCCGAGATCACCGATGTGCTCAGCATGACCGTGCCCGGCGAGAGCGTGAAGGTCTCCGACAAGATCGTGGGCGGCTTCACCGACACCTCCGTCACCAACCCCTACAACGATGGCAAGACCTATCTGGCCCCCATGTTCTACTCTCCCTGCGGCCTGTTCTACAACGCCGGCCTCTTTGAGCAGAACGGCTGGACCGTGCCCGCCACCTGGGACGAGATGTGGGCTCTGGCCGACAGCCTCCCCGAGGATATGTACCTCTTTACTTATCCCACCACCGGTTACTTTGACGCTTTCCTGTACGCGCTGATGTACTCCGTGGGCGGCCCCGACTTCTACAACAAGGCCCTGCGCTATGAGGAGGGCATCTGGGATACCCCCGAGGCCAAGGAGTGCTTCGACATTATTACCAAGCTGGCCTCTTACACCAACCCCGTCACCCCCGCCCAGGCCAATGATCAGGACTTCACCCAGAACCAGCAGCTGGTCCTGGACAACAAGGCCCTGTTCATGCCCAACGGCACCTGGATCGTGGGCGAGATGGCCGAGGCTCCCCGTGCTGACGGCTTCGCCTGGGGCATGACCGCCCTGCCCGCCGCCAAGGCCGGCGGAAACGGCGCCAGCTACTGCTGGCTGGAGCAGGCCTGGATCCCCGCCGGCGCTCCCAACCTGGACGCCGCCAAGCAGTTCGTGGCCTTCCTGTACAGCGATGCGGCCTGCGCCATCTTCGCCAAGGGCGGCGCCATCCAGCCCGTGCCCGGTTTGACCGACAACCTGGAGGGCGACAACAAGATGTTCTACTCCATCTATGATAACGGCGCCGATGCCGCTATGGGCAACTTCGCCGCTTACAATGCGGTGGCCGGCCTGGGTACTGTCCGCGAGGTCTTCCTTGATCCCGTCAACGGCCTGGTCAACGGCTCCGTGACCGAGGATCAGTGGATCGCCGATGTGAAGGCCGCCAGCGACCAGATGCGCGAGAACATCATGGAGTGATCCTGACAACCCCTATAAACCTGTAATCACATAGTCCGTAAGGCAGGCGGCGGTGAGCGTTTGCTCACCGCCGCCGCTGTATCTATCAGAGAGAAGGGAGAGATTTCATGCGCCGCAGCAAAGACCGCAGCATATTCATTGCCCTGTGCGTAGCCCCGGCGACCATCCTGTTTTTCATCTTCATGGTCCTGCCCACCTTCAACGTCTTCCGCATGTCCCTCTTTGAACGGGGAGCCTACTCTCCAACGGAGACTTTCGTGGGGCTGGATAACTTCAAGGTGCTGTTGAAAGACACGAAGTTTATCTCCGCCATGCAGAACACCATTCTGCTCATTGTGACGGTGACCCTGATCACCTTCTTTTTCGCCATCCTTTTTGCCGCCATCCTGACTCGTGAGAAGATCAAGGGACAGAATTTCTTCCGCGTGATCTTCTACATACCCAATATCCTGTCGGTAGTGGTCATCGCAGGCATTTTTTCCGCCATCTACAAGCCGGAGAACGGTATGCTCAACTCCGTACTGTCCTTCCTGTCCGGCCGCGATGTGATGATCCTGTGGAAGGACCAGCAGATGGTCATTATCTCCATCATCATCGCCATGGTCTGGCAGGCCATCGGCTACTACATGGTCATGTACATGGCCTCCATGTCGGCGGTGCCCGTGGACCTCTACGAATCCGCCAGCCTGGACGGCGCGGGGCGCATCGCCCAGTTCTTCCAGATCACCCTGC
>CAMWTG010000008.1 GCA_947177115.1 uncultured Clostridia bacterium | reverse complement strand
GGCTGGGAAATCACTGCCGGAAGTAATGTCGCAAGGGTAGACCACAACAGCGGGCAGGTCACCGTGATTGGTGACGGTTCCGCTACCGTTCAGGCCACAAAATCCGGCAAGGATCCCTCCAGCAGCGTGGTCAACTACGATGACGCCATCGCATCCTGGACGTTCACAGCGGGCAAGAAGCCGGTCACCGCAACGGTGACGGCGGAGGATAAATTCTACGATGGCAATGCGGGCGCGACCGTCCACGCTGTAGTGGAGCAGGGCGTTCTGCCTGGGGATGAAATCAAGATCACCGGCCTGACCGGCACGTTCAGCGATGCAAACGCTGGTGTGGATAAGACGGTAACCGTGAATAAAAACAACGCGGGGATTACCGGGAAAAATTCGGAGCACTACGATGTTTCGTATTCCAGCCTCACCGTCAAGGCAACGATCCACAAGAAGGTCGTGAAGATCACAACACATCCGACCCCTGCAACCCTGACCTACAATGGGACTGCCCAGGAGCTACTCGATGTTTCTGGGCTGGTTGTTGACACACCAAACGTGCAGGTGGAATACGCCCTGAGCGAGGATGGCCCCTATTCCGCAGCGATCCCGAAAGGAACCAACGCAGGCAAGTATACGGTCTGGTACCGTGTACAGGAAACCGGCAATTACACCGGCGTAGCCCCGGCCAGTGTGGACGTGGAGATCAACAAGAAGCCGGTGCCCCCCTCGATCACGCTGAGCGGCGATGGTTTGACGGTGGAGAGCAATGGCAGCTACTCCTACATCTACGATGGGAACGCGAAGGAGCCGGTTGTCACACTGACGGAGGCCGATGGAAGTGAGATCCCGGCTGGCGAGTATACGGTAGAGTACAGCAATAATATAAATGTAGGTACGACTGCCACCGTGACCGTCACGGCCAAGGCCGATGGCAACTACGTGTTTACCCCTGACGCCCCTGTTACCATTACATTTGAGATCAAAAAAGAGCAGGCCAAAGTTGTCAAACCTCCAGAGGCGGCGGGCTACCCGCTGACATTCAGTAACTTCGCCCAGAGGCTGGTGACCGCAGGCACGGGGGATGGCGGTACGATGGTCTACTCGGTGGATGGCGAGAACGGGACCTATGAAGAAACCATCCCCACCGAAACCAATGCCGCCGAATACACGGTATATTATAAGGTAAAGGGCGATGACAACCACAGCGATTCTGATGTGGGTTCGGTGAAAGTCACCATCGCCCCCAAGAATGTGAAGGACCCGACTATCGATCTGCTGGACGACAATGGAGATCCCCTGGTCAGCTATACCTATGACAGCCATGCAAAAGAGCCCACGGTTGTAGTCAAGGACGGCAGCGATATCATTGGCGTAGGTGAATACAACCTGGTCTATACGGACAACATTGACGCCGGGAAAGGGACCGTCAATGTGACCGACAAGCCGGGCGGCAATTACACCGTGACGGGTTCGGCGGAGTTTGTGATCGTCAAGGCGGATATTGTGTTTACCCAGGTCCCGGCAGATGCTAATATTACTTACGATGGCCAGCCCCATGAGCTGGTGACACCGGGCGTTACCAACGGCGGCACAGTGCTGTACGCCTTGAACAGTCCAACGAGCACCTACAAGGATGCGATCCCAGAGGGCACCGAGGCGGGGACGTACACCGTCTATTACAAGGTCGTGGGCGATAAGAACCACAACGATTTGACACCGCAGTCAGTGTCTGTGACCATCCAGCGTAAGCCGCTGATTTCGATCACCATCGAGCTGTCGCCCGAGGGCTTTGCATATGACGGCGAGGTGAAGCTGCCCGAGGTCACGGTCAAAGACGGGGAGACGGTACTGCCCGCGAAGGAGTATACCTGGTCGTGTGACGATCCTTCGCCGACAAATGTGGGGGATTACACCATTACAATCAGCGATGCCACAGGCGGAAACTATGATCTGACCAACGTTGCCAATAATACGGCGACCTTCGCCATCGGCAAGATCCCGCAGGAAGAGCTGGTCATTGGCGGGAAACCCTCCACTGTCAGCTATGGAGACAATTTCAAGCTGACCGTCAGCGACGGAATCGGCGCGGAGACCTGGAAGGTGGACGGCCCCGCCACGATAGACACAGACGGCAATGTAAAGATTACCGATGTAGGTGAAGTGACCGTCACAGTGAAGCGGGCCGGAGATAACAACTACCTCCCCGCGCAGGCGCAGTGGACCTTCACCGCCGAGCCGAAGGCTGTTACGGCTTCTATTGTGGTGGCTAATAAGGTCTATGACGGCAATACGATTGCTGATGTGACCTCCGCCAGTATCCCTGTATTGACTGGCGATACGGTCACGATCGACCCGGACAGCATCACTGCCTCCTTTGATACCTCTGCGGCTGGCACGGGCAAAACGGTCACGCTGGATACCTCCAATGTCAAAGTGACCGGAGATGATGCGGAGAAATACGACATCACCTACCCAGCCACGGAGACTGCGAATATCACGCCCAAGCATCTTACGGTGAGCGTCACGCTGTCCGACCACGATTTGAAGACGGACTCCAATGGTAAGTATTACTATGTGTACGATGGCACCGAGAAGGAACCTGCTGTCACGGTCACAGGTACAGACGATGATTACAGTGTCACGCTCACGGCAAACGACTACACCGTGAGCTATGCCAACAACAAGAACGCGAGCACCGCCACTGTGACCGTCACGGCCAAGGCCGATGGCAACTACACCTTTGACGAACAGAAGGTGAACTTTGAGATCACCCGCCCCGCAGCACAGCTCACAAGCTCTCCCCAGCCAAAGGACCTGACTTATACTGGGCAGGCCCAGGAGTTGATGACCGTAGGCACCGCAGTGGGCGGGCACATCGAGTATTCGCTGGATGGCACCAACTACAGTGCGAGTATCCCCACGGAAACCGGCGCGGGCACCTACACCGTGACGTATATGGTGAAGGGCGAGGGCAACTACGCGGACAGTACTGATACCTGGACGGTGTCCGTGACCATCAAGCAGAAGGAGATCATCAGCCCGAAAGTCACCGTGAATGGCAGCTATACCTACGATGGCACCCCGCAGGAACCGGTTGCTAATGATATCAAGGTGGAGGACGGCAACACGCCCATCCCGGCCAGCGAGTATAATGTGACCTTCCGCGACAACGTTGAGGCGGGTACGGCAACGGTCGTTATCACCAATGCCAATGGCGGCAACTACATCGTCAACGGTACGGGTACCTTTACGATCGCCAAGGCGAACGTGGAGGCAGCGGACATAACGGTACCGACCGGCAAGATAAATCTGCCCTACAACGGCACCGCCCAGGAGCTGGTCACGGCGGGCAGCGCCTCCGGCGGCACGATGGTGTACTCCCTGAGCGAGACCGGCGAGTATTCCCCGGCTATCCCCACACAGACGGCTGTGGGTGGTTACACCATCTGGTACAAGGTCCAGGGCGACAGCAACCACAATGATACGGAACCCCAGTCGGTGACTGCTTCCATCGTTGTGAACACTGTGACGAATCCCATCGTCCAGGTGACGCCGGAGTCGGTGACCTACAACGGGAATCCGCAGAAGCCTGTGGTGACGGTCAAGGACAAGAAGGACGGCCATCTGATCAACGGCGATGAGTATACGGTGACCTATAGGGATGGCGATGGCAATGTCATGACCGACCTGACCGGCGTGGGTAACTACACCCTGACCATCACGGGTACGAACACCAACTACATCTTTACCGAGACAGCTACATTTGAGATCCTCCCGGCGGACCAGACCCCGCTGACCATCACCAATACGCGGGAGCACGTCTACTACGGCGATAAGTTCCAACTGGATACATCGGGCGGCAATGGTACGGTCACTTGGAAGGTCAACGATGACGCACCCGCCAATATTACCAACGGCCTGCTTGAGATCACAGGCGTGGGTTCCGTCACGGTCACGGCCACAAGTACGGCCACCGGTTACGCCGACCAGACAGCTACCTGGTCCTTCTACGCGGAGGAAAAGCCGGTGACAGCCGTTGTGGAAGCGAAGAGCAGGGACTATAAAAACGGCGATACCAGCGTCACTGTGACCGCTACACTGCAGAAGAGCGATCTGGTAGACGGCGATAAAGTGGTTATCACGCTGTCCGGCAGATTTGAGGACCCCAACGCCGGAACGGACAAAAAGGTGATCGTTGACAGCTCAAATCCGGACTTCACTGGCAGTACGGGCAATCATCTGTACTACAACATCACCTATCCCGCCACGACTACCGCATCGATTTTCAAGGCACCCGTGACAGACGTGACCGATCCGAAGGCTGTGAGCGGCCTGGAGTACACCGGCCTCGCGCAGGCGCTGGTCGAAGCAGGTTCCTCTACGGAGGGCACCCTGGAGTACTCAACGGACAACATTGTCTATTCCGTCAGCCTTCCCACCGGCACTGATGCAGGCGACTACGATGTCTGGTACCGGGTGAAGGGCGATGGCAACCACAATGACATGGCAGGCAAAAAGCTGGATGACCAAGTGACTATCGCCCAGCAGAAGGTGACCGATCCCACCATCGAGCTTACGCCCACCGGAGCCTCCTATGACGGCGCGGTGCATAAGCCATCGGTCATGGTGAAAGACAAGTATGGCCGCATAATTCCGGACAGTGAGTATACGGTCACTTACAGTCCTAGCGGAGACTGGAAAGACGTAGGGACGTATACGGTCACGATCACGGATGTGACCGGCGGCAATTACGACATTACCGAGAAAGACGCCACGTTTGAGATCCTTATCATGGGTCAGAGCCCGCTGTCGATCACCAACCAGCCCGGCGTGGTCCACTATGGCGACACCTTTACGCTCAACGCGGTAGGCGGTTCCGGAACGGGCGCTGTGACGTGGGAGAGTGGCAGAACTGACATTGCTACCATTGACTCGCAGAGCGGTTTGGTAAAAGTTCTGAAATCCGGAGGCCCAGTCACCATCACAGCCACAAAGGCGTCTGATGGCAACTACGGCGCAACTACGGCTACCTGGACGTTCAGCGCGGAAAAGAGGCCCGCCAGGGCTATCGTGACCGCCAAGGACAAGGAGTATGACGGCAATGACAATGCCAAGCTGGTCATCACCTGGAAGGACGGAGACCTGCTGGGTAACGATACCATCGCGCTTGAGGGTATCCTGACCGGCAAGTTCGACAATGCCAACGCCGGGAACAACAAGACTGTCACAATCACCGGCACCGTTCCCGACAACGACAAGTACGCGGTCACCTACAACACCACGACCACCGCCTCCATTATCCCGAAGGCCGCGACTGTGACAGGTGTGACGGCAAAAACGTCCCTGGTCTACAGCCCCGGCAACGCGCAGGAACTTGTCGATAGGGGTACTGCGGAGGGCGGAAGTGTGAAGTACTCCCTGGATGGCGGCGCAAGCTATAGCCTGGATCCCCCCAAGGCCGTTAACGCTGGGAAATATACGGTCTGGTACATGGCTGAGAGCAACAGCGGCAACTATGTGGACAGCGTGCCGGTTTCTGTGTCCGTGACCATTGACCCGAAAACGGTGAACAATCCGGATATTGAGTTGACGCCTGCGGTCTTTGATTACGATGGCACAGCGAAGAAGCCTGACGTTGTGGTCAAGGACAACAGCGTGGAGATCCCGGCCAGCGAGTACACGGTAAGATACAGCGACAACGTACAGGCGGGCACCGCCACTGTTACGATCAGTGATGTCCCCGGCGGGAACTACAACGTCAGCGGCACAACAACCTTTACCATCAAATCCGGTTCTGCGGTCCTGACACTTGCACCAGAGGAGAAGGACCTGACCTATACCGGCAGCGCGCAGGCTCTTGTGAGAGCAGGCGCTGCGGTGAATGGTCAAGTGGTGTATTCTCTGACAGGAGATGAGGACGACTATAGTCCAACGATCCCCAAAAGAACCGATGCGGGTAACTATGAAGTCTGGTACAAGGTGAAGGGAAATGTGGGTTATGCGGACACAGCTGCGGACTCCGTGACAGTGACCATCCAGCCGAAGCAGGTCACGCCCACTGTCCTGGTGGGCGGTGCGCTCAACTATTCCACGCAGTATACCGGCAGTGCATTGACACCTAGTGTAACTGTCAGTGTGGACGGCGTACAGCTCGATTCGAGCAAGTATCTCGTTGGCTACAACAACAACACCAAGCCCGGTACCGCAACGGTCACCGTGCAGAATTCTGGCGGCAATTACCAGTTCTTTGCGGCTGTGACGTTTGAGATCACAAAGGCCAAGGCAGAATTTTTACTGGAGCCGAAGCCTGTTGAGGATTTAGTCTACACCGGCGAAGCCCAGAAGCTTGTTGAACCTGGTGTGGGGAAGGTTGGAACTGTGGTCTACTCGCTTAACGGCGGGGAGTTTTATCCCATTATCCCCACCGGGACCGAGGTGGGAACCTATGTGGTCATGGCCAAGGTGCAAGGCAGCGAGTTTTATACGGACAGCGATGTCAAGGCGTACCGGGTGACCATCAGTAAGAACGTTTTGACTGAGGACCAAGTGGACGTTTCTCTTTCTGCCAACAATTTCCATTATACCGGCTATGAGCAGAAGCCCGCAGTCATCGTAACAAATACGAAGGACCAGGTTGTTATCCCGGCCAGTGAGTACACGGTGACTTATGCCAATAATGTAGCGGTAGGCCAAGCCAGCGTCACGGTCACCGGCACAGGGAAGAACTACAGTTTCCAGAAGACGGTCCATTTCCAGATCATACCGGCGGATCAGCCTGTGCTGACCATTACCGGTAAGCCGGATACCGTCTATTACGGAGACATCTTTACCCTCGGCACAACCGGCGGCTCCGGTGCGGTGACGTGGACGGTCGAGAGTGGAAACGCTGCGGCGCCGGGTAACGGCCAATTCCAGATCACAGGTTCCGGCAGCATCACGATCAAGGCCGCTGCAGCCGACAGCTCCGATACTTGGACGTTCTACGCCTACCCGAAGCCGGTCGATGCGGTGGTGACGGCGGCAAGCAAACCCTATGATGGCAATAATAGTGTCACCTTGACCTTCACCATCAGCAGCGGCCTGGGTTCCGGGGATACTGCTATCAGCGGTACCGCAACAGGCTATTTCGCGGATGTGAACGCCGGGACAAACAAGACCGTTGTTATTACCGGCCTGACCGTCTCGGATGAGATCAAAGCAAAATACGACATCAAGTACCCTGCCACTATAACGGCGGACATTACCCGGGCTCCCGCAAAGGTGACGACAGCACCGGAGAAGATCGACAACCTGACGTACACCAGCCTGCCCCAGGCACTGGTCGATCCCGGTGTGGCGGAAAACGGGAACATGGCGTACTCTCTGGACGGCGTCAACTACAGCGGTAACGTCCCCGAGGGGACAGACGCAAAAACCTACACCGTCTGGTACAAGGCCATTGCCGCTGATGATGAGAATTATAAGGACAGCACACCGGTCCAGGTGAGCGTGAAGATCGGCCCAAACACAGGTACCCCGAGCATCCTGTGTACATCGAAGACCATCCGGTATGACGGCACGGAGAAGATGCCTGCCATCGTGGTCCGGGACGATGCCGGCCATATCATCCCGGAGAGTGAGTACACCGTGTCGGTCGATGGACCCGCGATTGCGGTGGGCAAATACACCGTGACCGTCACAGACAAGCAGGGCGGCAACTACGAGTTTGCTCCTCCCGTAACTGTAACGGACGCCTTTGAGATCGTGGCGGACAGCCAGAACCCTCTGACCATTGTCGACAAGCCCGCCGCCGTCTATTACGGCGATACCTTCTACCTGAGCGCCACGGGCGGTTCCGGCAGCGGGGAGATTGTGTGGGGCATCAAAGAAACAAATGGTGTTGCCGAAATCAACAATGGTATCGTGACCGTGAAAGGCACAGGCGGATTTACTGTCACGGCGTATCGGAAGGGTGCGGACGGCTACGACAACTCCAATACGGACAGCGTGTATTTTGAGGCCAAGCCGAAGCCTGTTACGCCTGTAGTGACAGCGGATAACAAACCCTATGACGGCACGACCGATGCCAAACTGCAGGCGGTTTTGAAGCTGGTTGGAGAGGATACCATCAACCTCACTGTGGAAGGTGTGTTTGAGTCGCCCGATGTCGGAGAGAATAAGAAGGTGGAGATTCGGACGTATGAAGCCCAAGGATTGAATGTAGATAAGTACATGATCACTTGGCCCACCACCACAACGGCATCGATCTATAAGGTGGACGCGAAGATGGAGACCCCGCCCCAAGCGGTACCCAACTTGACCTACGATAGCCAGCCGCATGAGCTTGTCACCGGCGGCAAGACAGTCAACGGCATCGGTACGATTGTGTACAGCTCGAGCAAGGACGGCGCGTATTCGGAGAACATTCCCACCGGCACTAATGCAGGCGAGTACACCGTTTGGTACAAGGTAGCGGGCAGCGTGAACTACACAGGGATCGATCCCGCAGAGGTGAAGGTGGAGATCGCGAAGGCAACGCCGAAGATTATCGCTGACCCCACGGCATCCGGTACTGCGGGACAAAAGCTGATCGAAATTGATTTGAGCGATGGTCAGGCCAGTGTTCCCGGCAAGTTTGAATGGGGGGCCCCCAATACCGTACTTAACAGTACGAGTTCTTCGCATAATGTGATCTTCACGCCGGATGACACGGCCAACTATGAGACAGTTACGTTCTCAATTACCGTAACTGTGCCACCGCCCACAAACGGCGGCGGCACCGACAACACTACGAACAGCACTCCGCCCAGCTGGCAGGACGCCCCCAGCACTTTCAGCATTCCCAGCGCCTCCGGCACGCCGACCCAGACTACCGTTCAGGATGGCACGGCGAGCACCGTTGTCAGCGACAAGGATGGCAGCGATCTGGTGCGGGAGGCAGTGACGAACCAGAGCCAGAACGTTGTCATCAAGCCGGAGATCACCGGTGATGTGACCAAAACGGAGGTCTTCATCCCGTCCTCAACGGTGAGCCAGCTCAGCAGCGAGACGGACGCGGCCCTCACTGTCTCCAGCCCCGTTGCTGATGTGACCATCTCCAATGCGGCGCTGGATACCCTGAGCCAGGCTGGCGGCACCGTCAGCGTTGTGGCCGAGAAGACGGAGGGGGCAGTGGTGCTGTCCCTGGCCGTGGACGGCGAGGTCGTAGAAGAGGTCCCCGGAGGAGTGACCCTCACGGTCCCGGCGGAGGACGCCGGTCCCGGCACTGTGGCCGTCCTGGTCCATGAAGACGGCACCCGGGAGACCATCCGGAGATCCCTTGCGGCGGACGGCGTGATGAACATCCCTCTGAGCGGCTCCGCCACCGTGGAGATCGTGGACAACAGCAAGGACTTCGCCGATGTCCCGGCCGGGAGCTGGGCGGCGGATGCAGTGGCTTTTGCCAGCGCCCATGAGCTGCTCGATGGCACTGGCGAGGAAACGTTCAGCCCGGACCAGGCCATGAGCCGCGGTATGCTGGCCACCGTGCTGTACAGGCTGGACGGCAGTCCGGAGATGGATGCGGCCGGTACGTTCAGCGATGTCGGCAGCGATGCATGGTATGCGGATGGAGTCGCCTGGGCCGTGGAGAGCGGCATCGCGGACGGCTACGGCGATGGCCAGTTCGGTCCCGATGACAGCATCACGCGGGAACAGTTCGTGGTCATGCTCTGGCGGTACGCGGGAAGTCCCGAAACCGGCAGCCAAGACCTTGACTTCGCTGACGCAGACCAGGTCAGCGGCTACGCCCAGGCAGCGCTGGGCTGGGCTGTGGAGAAGGGCATCCTGAGCGGTGTGGGCGATGGTATGCTTGACCCGGCAGGGACGGCTACCCGTGCCCAGGCGGCGCAGCTGCTGAAAAACTTCATGGAGAACACCTGACAGAAGTGTCAAAGACCGCCCTGTGCCAAAGCTGGTACAGGGCGGTTTGGTATGCCTGCGGTCCTTCCGGACTGCTCGATGCTGCGGGTATTTTCTGGTGCTCCGTGCTATGGATGAGGTTGATCAGACCTGTAGTGAGGCTCCCGGAGGATGGACGGGGGCATACGGGGCAGAGGGATGATCTGCCGCAGCAGCAGATCCCGGACATTCTGGTAGTCCTGATAATAGTCGCAGAGATCGTTATAAAATTGACCGGCGAAAATGCCGCTGATTCTCTCATAATATCCTCCAAATTTTTATTCAATGCATAAGCTACCCAATTACACTAGAAAGCCAGGGCACGACCATGACAATAAGCGGGTATGTTTCGAAAAACAACATGACAAATGGGGCGGCAGCGTGTATAATGGAAGAGAATTCCGCTGGGGCGGCGAAGCCGCCCCAGCAAAAAAGGAGTGGCCTATGATCGAGAATATCAAGGAAGAAGCCCTGTCGCTGGCCCCATCCTGGCAGGAACTGTTTTATACGCTCCACCGCTGTCCGGAGCTGGGCAGCGGGGAGCATCAAACGGCGGCCCTGATCCGCCGCAGGCTGGAGGAACTGGGGATTCCCTATACTCCCATGGCGGATACCGGGACCATGGCGGTGATCCGGGGGGGACGGCCTGGCAGAACGATAGGATTTCGGGCAGATATCGATGCGCTGCCGATCAATGAAGACACGGGACTGGCATATTCCTCACAGAATCCGGGCGTCATGCACGCCTGCGGCCATGATTTTCATACCGCCGCTTTGCTGGGGGCGGCGGAGCTGCTGCAAAACCACCGGCAGATGCTGGCGGGAGCAGTGAAGCTTTTCTTCCAGCCGGACGAGGAGGGAGATGGCGGCGCTGCCCGGATGATCGCGGAGGGCTGCATGGAGGAGCCCCGCGTAGACGCCATGCTCTGCTGCCATGTGGAGAGCGGCATCCCGACCGGAACGCTCGCGGTGAAGGCGGGGCCGATCTGCGCGGCGTCCAATCCCTTTGCTGTCACACTGCGCGGCCGGGGGACTCACGGGGCAAAGCCGCACCTGGGGACGGATGTTATTGCTGCGGGGGCGCAGGTCATTACCGCTTTGCAGACGATCTCCAGCCGCCGGACTTCGCCTGCGGAACCGGTAGTGGTGACGGTAGGCTCCTTCCACAGCGGCGAGGCCGGCAACGTTCTGCCGGAGGAGGCAAAATTCACCGGCATCCTTCGCACCATGGGCGGGGAGGCCCGGGAGAGGGTAAAAGCAGATTTTCGCGCCATTGTCTCCGGCGTTGCCGCCGGAATGGGTGTGGAGGCGGATATCGAAATATTCGAAAGCTATCCCGGTTGCCGGAATGAACCGGGGATGACGGAGCTTATCCGCCGGGCAGCGGGAAAAATTCTGGGCAGTCAAAACGTTCTGGAGCTGCCGGAGCCCTCCTTGGGCACCGATGATTTTGGCTATTTCGCCGATGCCGTTCCCGGCTGTTATTACTACATTGGTGTAGGAAACGCGGAAAAGGGCTTCACCTATCCCAACCACAATCCCCACTTTGGAGCGGACCCGGAGGCGCTTCCGCTGGCCGCCGCCATAGAGGCGCAGGCGGCAATCGATTTTTTGCAGGGGATATAGGAGGAAAACTATGCGATTTCCGTCAAGACTAAAAAAAGGGGATACCATTCTGCTGGTTTCTCCATCCTCTCCTCTGCCGCCAGAGCAGCCGGTGGAGGCTGTCGCCGCAGCGATAGAGAAACTGGGGTTTCGGGTACGGCTGGGGGATTCCTGCCGCGCCTCCGCGCCCCGCAGCGGCTATGCCGCCGCGCCGGCGGAGGTGCGGGCCGCAGATATCAACAGGGGCTTTTCCGACCGGTCGGTTGGCGCCATTTGGTGTACCAGGGGCGGCAGCACCGCCTGGCAGGTGCTGCCGCTGCTGGACTACGCCTGTATTGCCGCGCATCCCAAACCCTTTATTGGATTCAGCGATGTGACCAGCCTCCATCTGGCGATCCGGCAGCGCTGCGGCTTTATCACGTTCCATGGCCCCACCGCCAATCGCACCCTTGGCTGGAAGGACGACCCATTCTCCTGGCAGAGTCTGTGGGCCGCGCTGGAGATGGGAGAGTGCCTGCCGGTAGAGAACCCTGCCGGGGAGGAGATCCGGATCCTGCGCCCCGGCCATGCCTGCGGGCAGCTGACCGGCGGCAATCTGTCCCTGGTGACCACTTCTCTTGGCACACCATGGCAGATCAATGCCAAGGGCTGCATCCTGTACCTGGAGGATGTGGGGGAGGATGTTTATGCTCTGGAGGAGATGCTGTGGCAGCTGAAGTACAATGGTGTGCTGGATAGCGCTGCCGGGCTTGTGTTCGGCGATTTTACCAACTGCCGCAACAACTATCGGAAGGAATATGGGCCGGCAGAGCTGCTGGAGGATTTCTTTGCCGGCTGGTCCAGGCCGGTTCTCTGTAATGTCCGCTCCGCGCACTGCAGCCCTATGGTGACCCTGCCCATGGGGGCCATGTGTGTCATTGACGGCTGCGGGAAGGGAACGGTAACCGTCTATCGATGAAAACGCGGAAAAGGATCCGAAGGCCAATGCCTTCGGATCCTTTTTCCCGCACTATGCTATATAGTCGACACACTCGAAAATCGGTAAAGTTCGGCGATTAAAATGTGGCGTGGACTGCGTTGTCGTCCTTGGCGGGCGCCAGCCCGCCTGCGTCCTCCGCCTTGCCACGCCGCATTTTCCTCCGCCTCCTTTTTACCGATTCTCAAGTGTGTCGACTATAATATCTTTTGTGCGATTTGATAGGTAGTCAAAAAGCGCACGGCATTCGTGGGAATAGGGACAGTCCCAAAGTGCATACTGTAGAAAAAAGGAGGTATTACTATGCTCACAACCGCCATGCTGCTGCTGCGCAGCAGCCTTTTTTTGTCGCTGCATTTAGCCGGAAATGCCGGAAGTTTCCCCAAGCCTCTCAGCCCGGAGGAGGAACAAATCTATCTCGCCCGCTGCGCCCAGGGGGATCTGGACGCCAGAAATGTGCTGGTGGAAAGAAACATGAGATTGGTGGCGCATATTATTAAGAAGGGGTGAAGCGGAAGGAGGAAGTTTTCCGCTGAAAAATGACCCCATAGGGGCCGCCGGATTTCAGATGAATGTCCAGATGGAGCTCCTCTTTGGTACTGCTTTTTTTAACTACAATTTTGTCTAAAATGGTGGTGACCAGAGCGGAATTAATGCCTTTTTGGAAGGAAAGTTCCTGCTCCAGAGCTGCCCGGATTTCCTCCAGCTGTGTTGCCGTCCGTTGATCCTTTTCCGCCTCTGTCTGGAGCGCCGACCGCTTTTCCTCCAGCGCCTTGACCTGCTCGTTAAACCCATCGTTGCGCTGCTTGAACTCTGCCATGGAGATGACGCCCTCAATACTCATTTCCAGCAGGCGGTCTTTTTTTGCCTGGAGGGCGGACAAGTCTTCCTCAATGCGCCGGATGTCCTGGGTGTAGTCATGCTCATCGGGGACGGATTGGAGAACATCCATCACTGCGTCAATAATGGTCTGCTTATTCTGGACCAATTGGTCGAAGATTTGTGCCATGATCTGATCCAGCTCCGTGGTTTGCAATTGCGGAGCGGAGCAGGCCGCACGTCCTCTGTTCCGGTAGACCCGGCACTGCCAGACCTCCTTTTCTCCCTTGGCGCTTTTCAGTACCTGCCGGTGGAAGCTGGTCCCGTGCTCCTCGCAGATGATCTTACCGCTGTAAGGATAGCGGTTGTGGAACTCCGCCGCGCTCTGGTGGGACATCATTTGCCGGCTGCGGCACTTATAGAGGGCATTGGCCCGGTCCCAAAGCTCCTCCGGAACGATGGCCGGAATGGTCGGATCCGGGTACATCACCCATTCGCTTTCATCCAGCAAAATTTTTCGTTTGCTGCGGTAGTCCACCGTCTGGCTCTTGTTGGCGCAGTACCAACCCTTGTATTTTGGATTGCAGAGAATGTGCCGGATAGTCAGGACGTTGAAGGCTCCTCCCTTCCGGCTGGTGAAGCCCTCATCCAACAAGGTCTGAGAGATGCGCCGGATGCCCATCTGCCGGTTAGCGTAGAGATCAAAAATCCGCCGCACCACCTGAGCCTCTTCCTCGTTGACGGTGAGCACACAGTCCTTTTTATCGTATCCCCACAGCTTGTCGTTGCCCAACACATGACCGTTTTTGATGGCCTGCCGGAAGCCGAATTTCAGACGCTCGGACAGTTTGCGCACTTCGTCCTGGGCCACTCCGGCCATGACCACCAGCCGGAACTCGCTGTCGCTGTCCAGTGTGTTGATGTTGTCGTTTTGGAACAGCACCCCCACATCGTGCTCCAGCAATTCCTGCGTGTATTTGATGCTGTCCAGTGTGGAACGGGAAAAACGGGATATCTCCTTCGTGATGATGAAGTCAAACCGCCCCGCTTTAGCGTCCCTTATCATCCGATTGAAGCTGTCCCGTTTTTTCGTACTTGTCCCGCTGATGCCTTCATCAATATACCCGGGCACAAATACCCAGTTCTGTTTGCTCTGGATCAATTCGGTGTAGTACTGCACTTGGTTTTCCAGGCTGTTGATCTGCTCGTCCTTATCGGTGGAGACCCTGGCGTAGAAGGTCACCCGCAGGGGCAGATCAAAGATAGTTTTTCCATTTCGCATCTCATTGCGTATCCTGAGTATATTCATGTCCGGCCACCTCCTTTGTCAAGCACACTGGATGCCGGAAAAACTCCGGGAAGTCCATCACGGAATGCACCAAATCCACCGCTCCGGAATAGGTGGAATTCGATATAAGACCAAGGGAACGGATATGGTCCAGCAGGACGCTGACCAGTTCTCGCTGTGCGCTCTCCAAGCTGCATCACCTCGATTCATGAATATGCGCTACGAAATATAAAATGCCAGGCGGACAAGCTCCGTCTGGCATTTGATTGGTAAACCGTCTGATTAACTTCTGGTTGATTCCACCCGTTTGCCGCCAAAATGCAGGCACTTCTGCGGACAAGCGTCCACACATTTCCCACAGCGGATGCACTCCGGGGAGCGGGAAATCTCATGGATGGTCAAGGCCACCGGACAGGCCCTTTCACATGCCATGCAGGAGACGCACCGTTCCTGCTCCCATTGAATCTGTACAAGGCTGAACCGGTTGAACCAACCGTAAATCGCCCCCAGCGGACACAGATATTGACAAAACGGCCGGTAAACCTTTACGGATAGCAGCACAATGCCGAGCAAAATCCCCGCCTTCCAGAGGAACAGGCCGCCAGCCTGATCCCGCAGGGCTTCATTTGCGCCAAGCAGCGGGAGTGCGCCGAACAGGGTTCCGGAGGGGCACAAGTATTTGCAGAAGGCGGGGACTTTTGCGTATCCTTCGAACAAGAACATAGAACCCGCGCACACCAAAAGGATCAGCACCGCATATTTCCCATACTTCAGGATATGGTGGCCGGGCAGGTGCTTTTTCTTTTTAAAAACAGGGATTTTGTGCAAAAGATCCTGAACCAAGCCAAACGGACACAGCCAGCCGCAGACAAAACGGCCCAGCAGGCTTCCAAACAGGAAGAAGAAGCCCAGCGCGGCAAAGGGAATGTGGAAGCCCTGCCGGTTCAGCAGCGCTTGCAGCGCTCCAATAGGGCAGGAGGCAATGGCGCCAGGGCAGGAATAGCAGTTCAGTCCCGGAACACAGGTATATTTCAGGCCGCCGCGGTAGATCTTTCCATTCAGGAATCCGTACAGATATCCGTTTGTCACAATGGTAAACAGCAGCTGTACTGCCAGACGAAATTTCTTCATTCCCTCACCCGATCCCGATGCACTCCAGGCAGATCATGACCGCCTTTCTCCATATCACAGTAAACTGCCCCTGAAAGGCTCCGACCGCGAGGAAAACCATTCCAGCCAGGACGCCCAATATCCAAGCACGCGGTTTACGCTTTTTCCAGAAGTTCATTAATGAGCTCCTCCCACACCTCTTTTTCTTTCGCGCCGGTGACATAACCCAGGGCCGCTCCCTCGCCGTCAAAGAAGACAGTGGTCGGCACACTGGTTACACCCGCCAGTAGCGCGCGGTAAAGGGATTCGTTCGCCAGCAAGTGGGGGTAGCTCGCGCCCGTCTGCTTGACCAGGTCCTCCACCTCGGTCTGGTCCTCGCCCTCCAGCACATCGCTGACGATGCCGATGATCTGGAAGTCCGCCGCGTCATATTCCGCCGCCAGCTCGCCAAGGTCCGGCATCTCCCGCAGGCAGGGATTGCAATAAGTTGCCCAGATATTGACCATGGTGAGCTTCGACTGGGAAAATATATCCTCCGAAACCGTGTTCCCTTCCAAGTCAGCCGCCTCAAATGTAACGTAAACAGCAGGCACCTCTTCCTCTGAAGGCGGCGTTTCCTGGGCAGGGGGCTCGCTTGCCGTATTGGTGGTTTCGGGAGCATTTTCAGCCGGCGGCTCATCGGTGTCACCAGCGCAGCCAGCCAGTAGAAGCAGCAGTAATAGCGCCAAAAATGTTTTACGCAGTTTGTTCATGTTGGTTCCCCCAAAGTTCATAACTTTTCTTCCCTGTGGAATATGTGCCCCTATTATAATTTATCCGTTATGAATAAGCAAGAATAATCTTGGCGGTAAGAAGGACTGGCGGTAACAAAATAATAACTGCCAGAGCAGAGTGGATATAATCCCACCGGATCCCGGCCATCCTGATCCCAGCGAGGTGATGGGATAGATTCCATATGGACGCAAACGGCGCAGATGCCTATATTTGCCCCTTCGGTCAGAACTGAAAACTGATGTGCCCATCATCGGCGGTAGTATGGCCGGACTTTTGTGCGCCTATAAGCTGGACCAGGCGGGGGTGAACTACGCCCTGGTGGAAGCGGACTGCATCTGCGGCAGTATCACGAAAAATACCACGGCGAAGATCACCTCCCAGCACGGCCTGATTTACGACAAGCTGATACGGGAATTCGGCGTGGAGCGTGCCCAGCTCTGCCTGGAGGCCAACCAGACGGCGCTGGAGTCTGTCCACATCTGGCCGCTCTTCTCTGCACACCTTGATGGCAATCAACCAGCAGTTCAGCAGCTCTGCGGTCTCCGGGTCCTCAAAACTCTCCCAGGCCAGGCGGAACGTATCCTCGCCCCAGAGATACCAGACCACCGGGTTTTCTGCGTGCTGGGGGAGATAGGGGCTGGTCTCGTTTTTTAGTTGGTTTGACACAGCATCACATCCTTCGAATCATGTAGAGCGCTGGAACTGACTATAAGAAAGGACGGACATCCGCTTTCAGCTTCTCCTCATCGAATGCTGTTGCAAAACTTCCCGTGCGGCGTTACAATACATATAACCAAGCGAACTGTCATGAAGAAAGTGAACGTCATCCAGGAGGAAATCTGTCATGAAAAAACTGCAATTCAACGCCCCTGTCATTCTCGGGTTCTTTTTCGTTTCCCTGCTCTCCCTTGTCCTCGGTCTCCTCACGTCCGGAGCATCTACAACGGCGGTATTCTCCGTCTACCGCGCCTCCCTGCTTGATCCCCTCACCTATGTCCGCTTTTTCGGACATGTCCTCGGGCACGCCGATCTGACGCATTTCTTCAACAACATGCTGCTTCTTCTGGTCGTTGGACCGCCGTTGGAGAAATTATACGGAAGCAAAACGATCACTGCCGGGATCATTGCCACCGCATTGATCACCGGGATCTTGCAATTCGTTTTCTTCCCCCATACGCTCCTTCTGGGTGCCAGTGGGATCGTGTTCATGCTCATCATGCTGTCATCCTTTTCCGGAGCAAAAACCGGACAGATCCCCGTTACTTTGATCCTGGTGGCCCTCATGTATCTTGGGCAGGAGGTGTACTCCATTTTCTTCATCCGGGACAATGTTGCTAACCTCATACATATCGTTGGCGGTATCTGCGGGATTGGACTGGGTCTGCAACTAAGGGGAAAAGCATAAGCTGAGATCTTAGGCAGCTTACCCCCCAACCGCCTTTCGGCGGCTGGGGGCGGTCATTTACGGATCATTGAGCTTCATCTGGGAAGATCCCGAAATAGCCGCCGTTCTTTGTGTATAGTCGATACACTTGAGAATCGGTAAAAAGGAGGCGGGGAAAAATGCGGTGTGGCAAGGCGGAGGACGCGGGCGGGCTGACGCCCGTCAAGGACGACAACGCAGTCCACGCCACATTTTTACCGCCGAACTTTACCGATTTTCGAGTGTGTTGACTATAAAGGCTGGCGCTGCAATCTTCATCATAAACCAGCGTGTTTGTTTCGTCCCGGTACACTGTGCCCCAGCCATCCTTTGCGGCCTGGCGGTACGCTTCCATCTTTCCGTAGGTCTTGTAAACCGGAATACTAGCAACCGCCGTCACGAAATAGCACACTTCCCATTTCTTTTTCATGGTTGAATCCCCCTATTTGCATAAAAAAATTAGATTGCTGGTAACAAGCTAATTGCTTCTTGCTCCCTGCAAACTAATAGTAACGGCTGCCTTGCCCTGGCCAATGACACAGGGAAATCAATTTGTGGAAATGATACCCTATTTGTAGGGCCCGATGTCCTCATCGGGCCGCTTTAAGGGAAGATCGGCATTTCCAGCAAGACGGGCCGATGGGGACCCCCTACAACACCGTTCTCTGCAAAAATTGATTTCCCTGCCAATGACAAGAAACTACTTGCAGGGGTGAAAAAACTATGCTATACTATTGCAAATAGCTGCGAACGATAGCATACAAATCGACTCAGCCATACTTTTTCCGGAAGAGGTGAGAAACTCTGTGGCGGAAAAAAAAGGGATAAAAATTGCGGCGCAGAACCGGAAAGCCCACCACGACTATTTTGTGGAGGACCGCTATGAAGCGGGCATTGAGCTGTTCGGGACGGAAGTCAAATCCATCCGTGCGGGAACGTTGAATCTGAAAGATGCCTACTGTATTGCAAAAAATGGCGAGATTTATCTCCATGGGATGCATATCAGTCCCTATGAGCATGGCAATATCTTTAACCGGGACCCGGTCCGCCCCCGCCGCCTTTTGATGCACAAGCGGGAGATCAACCGCCTCCAGGCGCTGGCTCAACAGGATGGATTTGCCTTGATCCCTCTAAGTGTATATTTTAAGAACGCTCGGGTGAAGGTGGAAGTAGGGCTGTGCAAGGGCAAAAAGAACTATGACAAGCGGGACGCCATGGCCAGGAGAGATGCGAAACGAGACATTGACCGGGCAATGAAATCCTATAATCGATAATGAAATATGAGGAGAAAGACATAATGAGCAATCCAATTGTGACCATCACGCTGGAGAACGGCCAGGTGATGACCGGGGAACTGTATCCTGAGAAGGCTCCCAATACGGTGAATAATTTCATTGCCTTGGCTAACAGCGGCTATTACGATGGGCTGACCTTTCATCGGGTGATCCCCGGTTTTATGATCCAAGGCGGCTGTCCCAATGGCAATGGCATGGGCGGCCCCGGCTACGCCATTCGGGGGGAGTTCTCCGGCAACGGGTTTGAAAAGAACGATATCAAACACACGCTCGGGGTATTGTCCATGGCCAGGTCTATGCATCCGGACAGCGCTGGAAGCCAGTTCTTCATTATGGTAGATGCCGCGCCCCATCTGGATGGTCAATACGCCGCTTTTGGCAAGATCACCGAGAACGCCGAGGCTGCTGTGGAGGTGTCTCGGGTGCCCCGGTCCATGATGGATGACAGGCCCAAGAAGCCCCAAGTCATTGCCTCTGTCCGGGTAGATACGCAGGGGCAGGAGTACCCGGAGCCAGAGAAGAAGTAATCGGCTGTTACAGAAAATTAACTTGTTTTCCCGCCCGGACTGTGCTATGCTCAGTCCGGATATACGGGGGTGTACCGGTTTCGACGGGGATGAGGAAGCGGGATCAGCGGGCGGTGGCGCCCAACCACCTTAATCATGGGCACCTTTATAAATTAAAGAACAACAATAGAACTGTTCTTGCTGCTGCCTGATTAGGCGCAGCCGTCCGACTTAAGAGTACCGCGGCTTAAGAAGGGCGTTGTTTAGCGGTGAACGTGCGTACGGAAAGAGTTGACCGTACCATGCATGATGACTCTTACCTGACCGGCAGGCGTGGCGGCTTGCCTGCCGGAAGGGGAACAGAGGGGTCCGGCCTCTCAGAATAACCGCCTGCGCCCGGAGAAAATCCCGTGGAATTGTTTTCGGACAGGGGTTCGACTCCCCTCACCTCCACCACATGGAATGCCTACAGTAAATTGGACAGTCTTTTTCGGACTGTTCGTTGCTGTAGGTATTTTGCTATGTTTACTGTGAAGAGTAATATTCAGCCTCCGCCTGGTTTGGCGTAAGATATCCAAGCCGCTGATGTGGGCGGTAGTCGTTGTAGAACAGGATATAGGCATCCACTGCCGCCTGAAACTCTTCTATTGTCCGGTAGTAATTGCGGCGAAAATCTTCTTTTTTGATAGAGGCGAAAAAGGATTCTGCCACCGCATTGTCGTATGGTGAACCAGGAGCAGAAAAAGACTGCGTAATTCCGTTGAATTTCAGCAACTCTCGAAACTCGAATGCAGTATATTGCGTACCTTGGTCACTGTGGAAAATAACTCCGGATGGACTGCCCCGCAAGCGAAATGCCTGCTGAAATGTGCTGATGGTTAAAGCAGTGTCAATATTTTCCGATACTCCATAGCCGACAACTTTGCGAGAGTACAGATCAATGATGACGCAAAGATACAAAAAATCCATACCGACTTTGGCATATGTAATATCACTGACCCACACTTTGTTTGGTGCGGTGGTGAGAAAGTTTCGCTTGAGTTTATTGGAATAGTACTGATACTGGCGGTCAATAGCGGAATTAAGACGGGGTCTGGCGCCTCTTGATGAAAGCCCCAGCTCTTTCATCAGCCGAGAGATTCTGCGCTCACTGGTTGTATGCCCCGTGTCCAGCAGTTTTACTCGAATCCTGCGTGCCCCGAACCGGCCGCCGCTCTTTTCGAAGATTTCAGAGATAAGAGGTTTCAAGATATCATCTTCTATTTGCAGTTTTGTTTGTTCTGGAGAGCGAAGTGCATAATGGTAGTAGGTGGAACGATTTACGGACAATACACGGCAGAGGGCATGGATACTGAAGCTGTCTTTGTGGATATCGATTGCCGCAAGCCGGACCGGCAATGGAGAGACTGGCGAGCAGCCGCAGGTCTTGAAGATCGTATTTTCTGTACGGAGACACTCAAGCTCTTTTTGGAGCAGATATTGCTCCCTTGGAATTTGACCGGTTTCATTGGGGGAATATTGTTTGATCCACAGGAAAAGAGTGCTTCGGGCAATACCCAGCTGCTGATACAGCACTGAGGCAGGTACACCGCTTTGGTACTGCCAGACCGCTGAGGCTTTGAATTCTTCTGTATACCGGTTAGACATATCTTGCCCCTATTACCAGATTGTGCTATAATATATAACATATAAAACACCGTTGTGAAGGAGGTTTTAAGATTGTTGTTTATAGAATACCCGAAGTGCACCACCTGTCAGAAGGCCAGGAAATGGCTGGTGGCAAATGAAATCAGCTTTCAGTCCCGGCATATCAAGGAGGATGCGCCCGGCGCTGATAAGTTGAAAAGCTGGCACAGCCTCAGCGGCTTGCCGCTGAAAAAATTCTTCAATACCAGCGGCTTGAAATATAAAGAGTTGAGGTTGAAAGACAAGCTGCCCAACATGAGCGAGGAGGAACAAATCACCTTGCTGGCCTCCGATGGGATGCTGGTAAAGCGGCCCATCCTGGTTGGGGATGGTTTTGTACTGGTGGGGTTCCGGGAAGCGGAGTGGGCTGCCGCGCTGGGTAAAATCAGCGGATGATTGGAACCTGCCAATGGAAGTTCGCAGCGAATTTTTTACGTCCTGAATCCACCAAATACAGTACCGCATCTGTCAATTCCCGTTTGTTCCATGTGCAGTTGCGCATCCCCGTATATAGCGGGGCAATTTCTTCCCATTGCTCATCTGTCAAGTCGCTGGGGTACGACTCTCTCTTTTTCTTCCTTGTATCCTATTTTACCACTGCTTTATCCTTTTGTGAATACAGATTCTAACTCCTTTGAACACATCACGAAAAAGTACGGCATGGACTGTGCGCTAAAAAAGGACCTGTATCCATATCCGGGAATCCCGGCACGGCGGTCAAGCCCGTGCCAGGTTTTCCGGATATGCAATACAGGTCCTGTGCTGTCGTTTAGAACATCTCAATATAGGCATCCCGCTCCGCGCCCACGGAGACGTATTTGATGGGGCAGTTGACGGCCTTTTCCAGGTAGGCAATATAATCCAGTGCCGCTTGGGGCAGGTCCTCTTTCCGTCTGCATCCCGATACATCACCGAAGCCGGGAAAATACTCATAAACAGGCTTGGCGCGGTCCAGACGGCCTCCGGTGGGGAAGTCCTCCACCCGCTGGCCATCCACCTCGTAGGCTACGCACACCGGCACCTTCTCCATGCCGGACAGCACGTCCAGCTTGGTCAGGGCGATCTCAGTAGCTCCCTGCATCATTACGCCGTAGCGGCTGGCCACCACATCAAAGCCGCCCACCCGGCGGGGCCGCCCCGTGGCCGCGCCGTACTCGCCGCCGGCCTCCCGGAGCGCATGGGCCTCCTCGCCGAAGAATTCACAGGTGAAGGGTCCCTCGCCTACACAGCTGGAGTATGCCTTCATGATGCCGATGGAGCTGTCCAGCTGATGACCGGGGATGCCCGCGCCCACAGGAGCGTAGGCCGCAATAGAGGAGGAACTGGAGGTGTAGGGGAAGATGCCGAAATCAATGTCCCGCAGGGCGCCCAGTTGCGCCTCGAAAAGGATGTTCTTGCCTCCGGCAATGGCCTTGTTCAGATACAGCGTGGTGTCACAGACGAAATCTTTCCAGGGCAGACCGAATTCCCGCAGCCAGGCCATCATGTCCTCTGCCTGGATAGGCGCGTGGCCGTAGCCCCGCTCCACAGTCAGGTTCTTCCACTCCACAATATCTGCCAGATGTCCGGCATGGTCCTCCAGATCCAGCAGATCCCCCATGCGCAGCGTCTTCTTCATATACTTGTCCGCATAAACGGGAGCAATGCCCCGGCGGGTTGAGCCAAATTTTTTGCCCGCCAGCCGGTCCTCCTCCAATCCATCCAGCAGCTTGTGGTAGGGCATGCAGATGGTGGCTTTGTCGCTGATCTTCAGGTTCTCCGGCGTTACCTCAATGCCGCCCTCCCGGAGGCGCGCCACCTCGCCGCACAGATGCTCCACATCCACCACCATACCCGGGCCCAGCACGTTCACCGTGCCGGCGCGGAGGATGCCGGAGGGCATAAGATTCAGGATGAACCTGCCCCGGTCGTTGACTACGGTATGGCCGGCGTTGTTGCCGCCTTGATAGCGGACCACCACATCGTAACGCTCGCTGAGCAGGTCTACCATGCGGCCCTTTCCCTCATCGCCCCAGTTGATGCCCACGATTGCAGTTAACATTTTTTGTTCCCCCAGTATCTATCGTATACCGGCGCAGCCCGCCGGACGGACGCACCATTTATTAGGATAACACAGATTTTGGATAAATACAATCCCTTCTTTTTCCTTGCGTCAAAGTATGCTGCGCAAATCAAGGGAGTGTCCAAACTAAAGATATTATGCTATAATAAGGAATTATGAGAATACAA
>CAMWTG010000007.1 GCA_947177115.1 uncultured Clostridia bacterium | reverse complement strand
TGTCCCCTTTTCTGTTTTTGACTTCCTTTAACTGCGTGTTTGGACACTCCCCTGCCGGCAGATCCCCTTGACATTGCTGTCCCCGCTTTGTACAATAATGACCATACCATGCGGCCGGGCCCAGCCCGCCGCCCAACAAAAAACATAAGAGGGGCTGCTATGCTATACATTGGAATTGATCTGGGCACCTCCGCCGTCAAGCTGCTGCTGATGGACGGAGAGGGGACCATTCAGAACGTGGTATCCGGGGCGTATCCCCTGGAATTCCCCCGGCCCGGCTGGAGCCAGCAGGACCCGGAGGACTGGAAGCGGGCGGTGCTGGAGGGCATCCCCCGGCTGCTGCAGGGCTTCGACCCGGCGCAGGTGGCGGGCATCGGCGCCGGAGGGCAGATGCACGGGCTGGTGGTCCTGGACGGGGAGGACCGGGTGATCCGTCCTGCCATCCTGTGGAACGACGGGCGCACCGCCGGGCAGGTGGACTACCTCAACGAGACGGTGGGCCGGGAGAAGCTGAGCCGGTACACCGCCAACATCGCCTTTGCCGGGTTCACCGCGCCCAAGCTGCTGTGGATGCGGGAAAACGAGCCGGAGCTTTTCGCCCGGATCCGGAAGATCATGCTGCCCAAGGACTACATCAACTATATCCTCACCGGCGTACACTGCACCGACTACTCCGATGCCAGCGGGACGCTGCTGCTGGACGTGGCCCGCAAGCGCTGGTCCCGGGAGATGCTGGACCTCTGCGGCGTGACGGAGGAGCAGATGCCCCGGCTGCTGGAGAGCTGGGAGCCGGCGGGCTGCCTGAAGCCGGAGATCGCCGGGCTGCTGGGCCTGCCGGAGACGGTGAAGGTCTGCGCCGGGGCGGGGGACAACGCCGCCGCCGCCGTGGGCACCGGCACCGTGGGCGAGGGGGGCTGCAACATCTCCCTGGGCACCTCCGGCACCGTGTTCATCTCCAGCGGGCGCTTCGGCGTGGATCCCCGCAACGCCCTCCACGCCTTCGCCCACGCCGACGGGAACTACCACCTCATGGGCTGCATGCTCTCCGCCGCCAGCTGCAACAAGTGGCTGATGGAGGATATCCTGCGGACCGGGGACTACGCCGGGGAGCAGGCGGGCATCGATCCCGGCAGGCTGGGGAGGAACCATGTGTACTTCCTGCCCTACCTCATGGGGGAGCGGTCCCCCATCAACGACACCAACGCCCGGGGCGCGTTCCTGGGCCTGACCATGGATACATCCCGGGCGGACATGCTCCAGGCGGTGCTGGAGGGGGTGGCCTTCGCCATCCGGGACAGCCTGGAGGTGGCAAGGTCCCTGGGCATCGATATCCGGCGCAGCAAGCTCTGCGGCGGCGGGGCCAGGAGCGGGCTCTGGCGGACGATCCTGGCCAACGTGCTGAACATCCGCCTGGACATCCCCGCCTCCGAGCAGGGGCCGGGCATGGGCGGGGCCATGCTGGCCATGGTGGGCTGCGGCGCGTATCCCACGGTGGGAGCGGCCTGTGAGAAGCTGGTCCGCACCGCCGGTACCGTGGAGCCCGACCCGGCGCTGGCCGCGCTGTATGAGGAGCGGTACCGGACGTTCCGGAAGTTCTATCCGGCGCTGAAGGACGTATTTGCCGGTATGAACGGCTGATGCGGGGAGCACCGCAATGGCGGATACGCTGCTTGTATTGATCGATAAATTTGTTTTGAGGAGGTTTATTCTATGAGAGCGCCTTTTCAGATATTGGCGATCCCTTATAGACGAGATCCAGATTTACAGTTTTGTGTTCTTCACCGCGCAGATATAGATCAATGGCAATTTGTGGCAGGCGGCGGCGAGGATAATGAAACACCGATAGAAGCTGCAGCCCGAGAAGTCTCAGAAGAAACGGGGATCAAAGCGGACAGCATAACTGAACTGGTCTCAATGGCATATGTCCCCGCAGATGTTATTTCAGAACGCCATCGAAAGAACTGGGCAAGGGATACTTTCGTTCTGCCTGAGTATCATTTTGCATTTGAATGTATTCCCGATATAAAACTATCCGATGAACACCTTGATCGCGAATGGCTGAGTTACCACGATGCTATGCTGCGCTTGACGTGGGATTCGAATAAAACGGCACTTTATGAGTTGAACTGCCGGCTATCGGCAGAGAGATAACTTTCTGTTTACCGGGGGATTTCATCTTTTGGGTGAGATCCACCCCTGACAAACGTTCTCTTGCATTTTGATGTTTTAAATAAAAGGAGGACCCCCTATGCTGACCAACATTCCCGAGGTAAAGCTGGGCATTATCGCCGTCAGCCGCGACTGCTTCATCATCTCCCTGTCCGAGCGCCGCCGGGCGGCGGTGGCGGAGGCCTGCAGGGCGCAGGGCACCGCCGTCTATGAGTGCCCCGTCACCGTGGAAAACGAGCAGGACATGCTCAAAGCCGTGGCCGACGTGAAAGCCGCCGGGTGCAACGCCCTGGCGGTGTTCCTGGGCAACTTCGGCCCGGAGACGCCCGAGACCCTGATCGCCAGGAACTTTGACGGCCCCTGCATGTACGCCGCCGCCGCCGAGGGGGACGGCGACCTGATCAACGGCCGGGGCGACGCCTACTGCGGGATGCTCAACTGCTCCTACAACCTGGGGCTGCGCCGCCTGAAGGCCTACATCCCCGAGTACCCCGTGGGCACCGCCGCCGAAGTCGCCAGGATGATCGGCGAATTCGTGCCCATCGCCCGGGCCCTGATCGGTCTGAGCAGCCTGAAGATCATCACCTTCGGCCCCCGGCCCCAGGACTTCTTCGCCTGCAATGCCCCCATCAAGGGCCTTTATGAGATCGGCGTGGAGATCGAGGAGAACTCCGAGCTGGACCTGCTGGTGGCCTACAACGCCCACAAGGATGACCCCCGTATCCCCGAGGTCTGCGCCGACATGGCCAAGGAAATGGGCGAGGGCTGCTATTACCCCGAGATGAGCGAGCGCATGGCCCAGCTGGAGCTGACCCTGCTGGACTGGGCGGAGGCGCACAAGGGCAGCCGGAAGTACGTGGCCTTCGCAGACAAGTGCTGGCCCGCTTTCCCGGAGGCATTCGGCTTCGAGCCCTGCTACGTCAACTCCCGGCTGGTGAGCCGGGGCATCCCCGTCTCCTGCGAGGTGGACATCTACGGGGCCCTCAGCGAGTACATCGGCATGTGCGTCTCCGGGGACACCGTGACCCTGCTGGACATCAACAACTCCGTCCCCGCCTCCCTCTATGAGGAGGACATCCAGGGCAAGTTCGACTACCGCCTCACCGACACCTTCATGGGCTTCCACTGCGGCAACACGCCGGAGTGCAAGCTGTGCTCCGACCGGGCGGTGAAGTACCAGCTCATCCAGCACCGCCTGCTGGAGCCCAAGGACTCTGAGCCCGACTTCACCCGGGGCACCCTGGAGGGCGACATCGCCCCCGGTGACATCACCTTCTACCGCCTCCAGTGCGACAGCGAGGGCAAGCTCCGGGCCTACATCGCCCAGGGCGAGGTGCTGCCGGTGAAGACCCGCTCCTTCGGCGGCATCGGCGTGTTCGCCATCCCGGAGATGGGCCGGTTCTACCGCCATGTGCTGATCCAGAAGCGCTACCCCCACCACGGCGCGGTGGCCTTTGCCCACTGCGGCAGGGCCCTGTTCGAGGTGTTCAAGCTCCTGGGCGTGGAGGACATCGCCTACAACCAGCCCAGGCATCTGCCCTACCCCACAGAAAACCCCTTCTGCTAAGCATTTCCTGCGGGAGCGCCCAGACCAGGTGGTCCGGGCGCTCCCGCAATGTTCGCCAGCGAACAAAATTAGAGGTGACAAACGCTCCCTTCTGTGGTATACTGCATTCCGTTGGGCCCTTCCGGCCCGGGAAAGGAACTTTTATATGAACAGCCAACATAACCCCGATGTTTCCCATCAGCTGGCCACCGCCCCGGTGGGCAGGCTGCTGCTGAAGCTGGCCATCCCCACGGTGGTGGCCCAGCTGGTGAACCTTTTGTACAACATTGTGGACCGGATCTATATCGGCCACATGCCGGATGTAGGCATGACGGCCCTGACGGGGATCGGCCTGTGTTTCCCGGTGATCTACCTCATCGGGGCGTTCACCATGCTGGTGGCCCAGGGCGGCGCGCCCAGGGCGGCCATTGCTATGGGGGAGGGGGATAATGACAAGGCGGAGAGGATCATGGGCAGCTGTTTCACCTGTCTGATCGGGACCGCCGTTGCGCTGACGGCGCTGTTCTGGATCTTCGGGGAACAGCTCCTCTGGATCTTCGGGTGCAGCGAGGAAACGATCATCTACGCCCTGCCCTATATGCGCATCTACTCCAGCGGCTCGATATTCGTGATGATGGCCCTGGGGATGAACCTGTTTGTCACCACACAGGGCTTTACCACCGTCAGTATGCGCACGGTGCTTATTGGCGCGGTGAGCAACATCATTCTGGACCCTATTTTCATCTACGGGTTCCACATGGGCGTCCAGGGCGCGGCCCTGGCTACGGTGATCTCCCAGGCGGTCTCCGGCATCTGGGTGGTGCGGTTCCTGACGGGAAAACAGTCCACACTGCGGCTCCGGCGGGGCAGCCTGCGGCCCAGCTGGGAATTGATGGCCCCGGTGCTGGCGCTGGGGATATCTCCTTTCGTGATGCAGAGCACCGAGGCGCTGCTGAACATCTCCTTCAATTCCTCCCTCCAGCGCTACGGCGGCGATGTGGCCGTAGGGGCCATGACCATCGCCAGCACGGTACTGCAAATGGTCTGGATTCCCTCCCAGGGCCTGGGCCAGGGGGCCCAGCCGATCATCAGCTACAACTACGGCGCGAAGAACGCCAAGCGGGTCAAGGACGCGTTTTTCGCCCTTTTGAAAGTCAGCTGTGTTCTGATGGGAAGCTTCTGGCTGCTGGTGCAGCTGTTTCCCCAGGTGTTTATCCGGATCTTCAACAACACGCCGGAGCTGATGGATACCGCGGTGTGGACGCTGCGGCTGTACACAGCGGTGCTGGGACTGTTCGGCATCCAGATGTCGGTGCAGCAGACCTTTATGGCCATTGGCAAGGCGAAAGCATCGCTGTTCATTGCCTGCCTGCGGAAAGTGATCCTGCTGATCCCGCTGATCTTCATTCTGCCCTGCTTCTTTGAGGACAAGGTCTTCGCGGTATTCCTGGCGGAGCCGGTCAGCGATTTTATTTCCATTGCCGCAGCGGCGGCCACCTTCTTCTTCGTGTTCCGGCCCGCTATGGCGGAGTTGGAAAAGAAATAGAAAAGAGCGGGACTCCTTCAACAGTCCCGCTCTTTCCGCAACTTGAAGGTTGACAAACGTCTACCTCTATGCTATATTAGCGGTAGACGGATGTATACCTTTTGGAAAGGAGGAGACGAACGATGGAAAAAACAATCGGCCTTTCGGACAGCGAGTGGAAGCTGATGAACCGCCTCTGGGAACATAACCCCATGACCATTGCGGAGCTGACCGCCGCCGCGCGGACGGAGACGGGCTGGTCCAAGAACACCGTTATCACCATGCTCTCCCGCCTGGAGGCCAAGGGCGCGGTGCGCTGCGAACAGGGGGAGCGTGCAAAGCGCTACTATCCGGTCCTGGAGCGGAAGGACGCCGCCAGGAAGGAGACGGAGGATTTCCTCGGCAAGGTCTACGGCGGGAGCCTGGGGCTGATGATGAGCGCCCTGGTGGAGAGCAGGGGCCTGTCCCGGTCCGATATCGCGGAGCTGTCCGCCATTCTGGAAAAGGCGGGAGGCAACGGCAAATGAAGGAGATCCTTATAACGTCCTCGGCGCTGATCCTGGCGCTGCTGGTCCTGCGGCGGCTGTTCCGGAAAAGGATCTCCCGGCGGCTGCAATACGCCCTGTGGGGGCTGGTGCTGCTGCGGCTGCTGATCCCGGCGAACCTTCCGGCGGTGGATTTCAGCGTGCTGTCCGTCTCCCAGCCCGCCCGGACGCAGGTGGAGGAACGGCTGGAAGAGGAGCCGGTCTATGTGCTGCCGGTACGGGAGAACCACTGGCAGAAACCTATCGAACGCTACCAGCCCGGCCAGGAGATCGCCGCCTGGTCCGAGCAGGGACACACCGTTGTCTCTGAGGACGGCATGTCCTGGATCACCTACGCGTATACCCTGGAGGAGGCCCTGGTCCGGATCTGGCATGGCGGCATGGCGGTCATGGTCCTGTGGCTGCTGGCGTCCAACCTGGGCTTTTGGATCAGGCTGCGGCGCAGGCGCATCCCCCTGGAGCTGCCGGGGTGCAAGTATCCGGTGTATCTGGTGGAGGAAGGGCTGGTGTCCCCGTGCCTGTTCGGGCTGTTCCGGCCCACGGTCTATCTGACCCCCGCAGCCCTGCAGTCGCCGGACGGCCTGCGCCACGTGCTGGCCCATGAGACGACCCACGCCCGGCATCTGGACCCGCTGTGGTCCCTGCTGCGGAGCGTGTGCCTGACGGTCTACTGGTTCGACCCGCTGGTGTGGTGGGCGGCTGCGGCCTCCCGGGAGGATTGCGAACTGGCCTGCGATGAGGGCGCGCTGAAGCGGCTGGGGGAGGTCGAGCGCATCCCTTACGGCCAGACCCTGCTGCGGCTGATCCCGGTGCGGCGGAGCGCGGGCGGCATCCTGGTCACCGCTACCACCATGACCTCGGACAAAAAACGGCTGAAAGAGCGTATTACCCGCATCGCGGAGAACCGGAAGATGAAGGCGGCAGCCCTCTGCGCCGCCCTGACGGCCGCGGCGGCGGTCTGTGTGGTGACGTTTACCGGGTGCGTGGCCCAGAGCATCGGCCCGGCCCCCCTGACCCAGGAGGAGCTGGATTTCTTCAACGAGGAGTATTTCAATCCGGACGATATGTTCGAGGATGGCCGTATGGGCCGCAGGGCCATTCGGAATATGTTCCTGTCCTCCCTGTACGAGAGCCCAGCAGACATTGACCTGTTTGAGCTGGTCTACAACGGCATCCCGTCCATGCCGGACGTGGAGAAGCCTCCCCGGGCGGATGAAGCTGCCATCCTGGAGCGGGTCTACGGGGGAAGCTGGCCGGACTGCGGCACCTACGAGATCACTTCCGCCGAACTGGACGCGCTGCTGCGGGAGTACACTGGTATGCCGCTGGCAGAGAGCAAAAAGATCGGCCTGCCGGGCGCAAATGGTGAAACCCTGGACCACGCTATCGTATACCTGGAGGACTACGACACCTATTATTGGTGCCACGGCGACACCAACTACCGAGGGCTGGTCGCCTTCCAGTCCGGCGAGCGGGAGGGCGATCTCATTCGCCTGACTTACGATGATACCTTCTATGCAGATGGCGTGAAGTGCCTGACGCTGCGGGACATGGGAGAGGGGCAGTACCAGTTTGTCTCCAATCTTCTGGTAACGCCCCGGGAACCTGAGCTGTCGGAGCTGGACAGCGAACTGGAGCTGACCATCCCCTTGGCGGACCTGGCCCCCTACGAGCCGGTGCCGGTAGAGGTGCTCTCGCCGGAGCCTCTGTTTTCAAACCATCATGGAGAGGACCACCACGAAGAGCATGATTCCTGGAACATGGTGGGCGGTGGCAGTCCTACAGCGGGGGATTGCGCCACCTTTGCATGGAACTATGGCGGAAATACCTATGTTTCCTCCCACAATAAGTTCATGAACCTATTCAGCGGCGATTACTTTCTCAGTTTCCCGGAACAACCTTATATAGAGGAACCTTTCACGGACCTGTTCGGTTATGACGGCGTGGTAATATCCTATACGCAGGAATTGGGGTCCAACGGAACAGAGATTTTCAACGATTACTATATCTTCAACGAAACCGAATACGGCATGGAGGTCCACCTGCTGGCCCGGGCCTACGGCGACCCGCAATTGATCGACCTGGACGGAGACGGGACCCGTGAGCTGGTGAGCACGGACGGCTGGCAGCTGGCCCAGATTTTCTTCCAGCGGGATGGCAAGCTCTATGAAGCCGATCTGGTGGAGCTGCTTACCGAACATTGGAAGAGATGGGACGAGGAGACCTGGCTGGCACGCTCCTACGATTTCCGCAGCTGGGACCCCGAGGGGCGGTACCTCTCCTTCAGCGGCTATGTCCCCGCCGTCCGGGACGATGGCATGGAAACGTCCCTCACCGCGCTGCGGCAATTAATGTTTGACGGAACGAGCCTGCTGCTGTATAATCAAGGGCGGCGGACAGCGGACCACGCGCTTTTCAGCGTCCAGGCGTCCTATGCCGTCAAAGAAGCCGCCAGGGAGTTGGCGAAAGAAGGGCTTGCCTCCTGGGAGGGCCGTCTTGCAAACGGCAAAATCGCCCCGGAATGGGACGACTACTGCATCACCTCTCTGGAACAGGTCTACTCCGCCGAATTGGACCAGAGCGGGGCCCGGGTCGAAGTCTATGAGATGGCTTATGAGATCCATACCGGCACGCCGGAGCGCGTGATCCAGGCCGGCGGGACCTATGTATACGACAACGGCTGGGTAGGCGGTTTCTACGATCCTGATTTCCGCTATCTGGTGCTTCATACCCAGCCTGACGGTTCCTGCGAACGCCTGAAGGGCACGCTCCCCGGCGACTATTGGGCAGTGGAAGACGTTTTCCTTGTCGAGCTGAATCAAATTTTGGCAGACAACGGTCTGCCAGTAATAGGAGGTTAATTTATTATGCAGAAAAACTTACCCGCACCGCGAAAACACTTTTCCAAACGCACCTTGTCCCTGGTCCTGGCCTGCATTGCCGTTCTGGCCCTGACGGTCCCCGCCCTGGCCTGCGGCGGACACGGCCGCGGCAGGCGGAACCAGACCCAGGTGACCGTCTGCACCGTGAAGAGCTGCGAGACGGCGGGACGCCACATCCATAACGGCGTGACCTACTGCGGCTACGCCCACGAGAGCGGCGTCTGCGATGGCCAGTGCCTGGCCCTGTGCAGCGTGGAGGACTGCGATACCATCGGACGGCATACCCATGACGGCGTGACCTACTGCGGCAGCTGCCACGAGGCGGGCTTCTGCAGCGGGCAGTGCCTGACCCTGTGCCCGGTGGAGGGCTGCACTACCGTTGGACGGCATACCCATGACGGCACGGTCTACTGCGGAAACCATCACGAGGACGGGTTCTGCGATGGGCACTGCGCCGCAGGCTATACCTACAGCCAGCGCAGCGGCCACCACGGCGGAGGCCATCACTGATATTTTCTAAATCTGTGCCCCTAAACTGCGGCAGACCCCCGGATCATCTAGTCCGGGGGTCTGCGTTTTAATTCGCTGACTGGCGGTTTACTTTCTCTCCTTGGAGTCCACCACCTGCCGCAGCATGGCAGAGAACTGCTCCAGGCTCATAGCGCCCAGATCGCCCTCGGCCCGGTGCCGGACGGAGACGGTGCCCGCCTCCATATCCCGGTCGCCGACAACCAGCATGTAGGGGATCTTCTCCAGCTGGGCCTCCCGGATCTTCTTGCCGATCTTCTCGTTGCGGCCGTCCACTTCCACCCGGAAGCCCTGGGCGTCCAGCTTGGCGGCAACGTCCCTAGCGTACTCCGCCGCACGGTCGGTGACGGGCAGCACCTTCACCTGCACCGGGTTCAGCCAGGTGGGGAAGGCTCCGGCAAAGTGCTCGGTGATCACGCCGATGAACCGCTCAATGGAGCCCAGCAGGGCCCGGTGGATCATGATGGGACGGTGCTTCTCGCCGTCCTCGCCCACGTACTCCAGCTCGAACCGCTCGGGCATCTGCATATCCAGCTGGATGGTGCCGCACTGCCAGGTACGGCCCAGGCTGTCGGAGAGATGGAAGTCCAGCTTGGGGCCATAGAACGCGCCATCGCCGGGGTTGATCTGGAAGTCCTTGCCCAGCTCGGTGATGGCGGCCTGGAGGGTGTTCTCGGCGAAGTGCCAGACCTCCTCATCGCCCATGTGGTCCTCGGGCATGGTGCTCAGCTCGATCTGGTAGGTCAAGCCGAAGGTGGAGTACATCTCATCGAAGAGCCGCACCACGTTCTTGATCTCGTCCTTCATCTGGTCCGGGGTCATGAAGATGTGGGCATCGTCCTGGGTGAAGCACCGCACCCGGAACAGGCCGTGGAGGGCGCCGCTCATCTCGTGGCGGTGGACCAGGCCCAGTTCCGCCGCCCGCAGGGGCAGATCCCGATAGGAGTGGGGCTCGTTCTTATACACCAGCATCCCGCCGGGGCAGTTCATGGGCTTGACGGCGTAGTCCTCATCATCAATGACGGTGGTGTACATGTTGTCCTTGTAGTGGTCCCAGTGGCCGGACTGGTGCCACAGATGCTGGTTGAGGATAATGGGGGTGGCGATCTCCACATAGCCGTACCGCTTGTGGCACTCCCGCCAGTATTCAAGGAGGGTGTTTTTCAGCACCATGCCCTTGGGCAGGAAGAAGGGGAAACCGGGGCCCTCTTCGCTCATCATGAACAGGCCCAGCTCCTTGCCCAGCTTGCGGTGGTCCCGCTTCTTGGCCTCCTCGATCCGGGCCAGGTACTCGTCCAGCTCGTCCTTCTTGGGGAAGGCCACGCCGTAGATCCGCTGGAGAGTCTGGCGGTTGGAGTCGCCCCGCCAGTAGGCAGCGTTGCAGGCGGTGAGCTTGATGGCATTGCCCTTGATACGGCCGGTGGAGTCCACGTGAGGGCCGGCGCAGAGGTCCACAAACTCGCCCTGTTTGTAGAAGGAGATGACCGCGTCCTCGGGGAGGTCGTTGATCAGCTCCACCTTGTAGGGCTCGCCCTTCTCCTCCATGTAGGCGATGGCCTCCTCCCGGGGCAGCTCGAAGCGCTCCAGCTTCAGCTTCTCCTTGCAGATCTTCCGCATTTCCACCTCCAGCTCCTCCATCTGGGCCTCGGTGAAGGGCTGGGGGGTGTCAAAGTCGTAGTAGAAGCCGTTGTCGATGGACGGGCCGATGGCCAGCTTCACCTCCGGGTGCAGGCGCTTCATGGCCTGGGCCAGGACGTGGGAGCAGGTGTGCCAGTAGGTCTTGCGGTAGGTCTCATTCTCAAAGGTATACAGGTTTTCTTCGCTCATGATGATAAGCTCCTTTCCAGATTAGGGGCAAAAAAATTCACCCCTGACAGAATCTCAGGGGTGAAGTCAAAAAGCAAACTCCACGGTTCCACCCTGCTTACAGCCCACTTTCGGACTGTCGCTCGTGACCGCTGTAACGGGCGGGCCCGTCCCGGTCATCCCGGGCGGCTCAGGAGTGGTGTCCATTGCCGGGCGCGGTCCCGCAGGGATCTCGCAGCAAACGATCCCCTCTCTGAGCGGCGCACCTGGCGGCTTCTCCGTCAACGCTGATTTCTTATCCTGTACTATAACACCGGGGGGAGGGCTTTGTCAATCGGGAATTTTTCCGGTCCCCACAAGGTGCCAATGGTTGTTATCGGTGTGCCAAGCACATGATCCCTGCTCTGCGGCACCAGTAAACGCAGGGTCCCCGAATCACAAATACAGCATTGCTACTCAAAAGGGCCGCCTCCGCAGGCCCCGGAAAAACGCCCCCAGCGCCACCCGGCACTCCTCCTCCAGAATCCCGCCCACCAAGGCGGGCGTATGGGGAAAATCCTCCATAAACAGGTTCAGCACCCCGCCGCAGGCGCCCATGGCGGGATCCCGGGCTCCGTAGTACACCCGGGGGATCCGGGCATTCAGAATCGCCCCGGCGCACATGGGGCAGGGCTCCAGGGTGACGTACAGCGCGCAGTCCTCCAGCCGCCAGGACCCCAGGGCTTCGTTGGCCTGCCGGATGGCCTCTGTCTCGGCATGGGAGAGGGCGCTCCGCTTCTCTTCCCGCCGGTTCCGGCCCCGGCCTACCACCACGCCCTCCCGGACAATGACGCAGCCCACGGGGACCTCGCCGCTGGCGGCGGCCTCCCGGGCCAGAAGCAGGGCCTGGCGCATATAAGTCTCGTGCATGATGGACCTCCTCCCAAAAGAAGCGCGCCCTCCGGTTATAAAAGCAGGAATATTTGTCCAAACTGAACATAGATTGGAAACCAAGGAGGGATCTTCCATGAAACGTATTTCCCCCATCCGCGCCAGGGGCACGGAAGCGCCGGCCCTATTGGAATTAAAGACAAGCCTGCAGGAGACGCAGAATGCGCTGAACCACGCCTACACAGCCTTTGACTACACCAGCGATCCGGAACTGACGGAGGCGTGCATCTACGAAATCCGCTCTCTCCAGGCCAGGATGAACTACCTGGTCCGGCAGATCAAGGAGCTGGAGCTGTGCGCGGCCACGGCCGTAGGCGCGCCGGCGGGGAGGGCCAGATGGATCTGATGGTCTGGCTTCTGGCGGGGGCCGCGGCGGTTCTGACAGTCAGGGCCGCCGCCGCACAGGAGGGATTTTTGCGCGCGGCGGTCAACGGACTTCTGGGCCTGGGGGCCCTGTTCCTGATCAATATCTCTTCCAAATATACAGGGCTTCATCTGGGATTCAACGTCTTTAACGGCGCGATCGCCGGGATCCTGGGGGTCCCGGGGGTGATGCTGCTGATTTTGGTACAGTGGGTGCTTACATAACAGCGGCAATGTCAGAATTGCAGACGCGCATTGATCTCCCTCAGCCGCGCCTCATCCGCCTTGCAGACCTTCCGGTCGAAGGAAAGGAGCCCATTGATCTCATCCTCCACATCGCTCACCTGGGTGTACACGGAGGCGGAGAGGCGCTGCTTCTCCCGGCAGGGAATGACCTCCTGCTCATACAGCCGGACAAGGGCCTCCATAAACTCCTCTTGCGTTTTATACATCCGATAGCCGAACAGCTTCTCACTGGCGGTGTGGCCCGCCGCCGGCAGGCTGTACCCCCCGAACTCGGTGAGGGCCAGCACCCGGTGCTTATCATGCTTCAGCCTGACGGGCTTGAAATAGACATGCCTGCTCTTGAAGTCCCCGCCCCCCTGGTCGTGCCAGCCGCTGGCGTGGTCCACCAGCCGGGTGGGGTCCTGCTCCCACAGCATCTGGGTGGCCAGCAGGCTGTCAAACTGCCCCCATCCCTCGTTGAAGGGCACCCATACCGCCAGAGAGGGGCTATTGTACAGAAGGTCCACCGTGTCCTGGAGATCCAGGACAAACTGCTCCCGGCCGGCCGGGTCCTCGCGGCCAAAGCGGGCGTATTTGCCGTCCTGCAGGCTGACGCCCAGGAAGGGCAGTACCTGGATGACCAGCGGGTCCAGGCGGCTGCCGCCGCTGACCAGGTCCTGCCACACGATCATCCCCAGCCGGTCGCAGTGGTAGTACCACCGCAGCGGCTCGATCTTGATGTGCTTGCGCAGCATGTTGAAGCCGCACTCCTTCATCTTCCGGATATCGTAGACCATGGCCTCATCGGAGGCCGGGGTATACAGCCCGTCGCTCCAGTAGCCCTGGTCCAGGACCCCGGACATGAAGATGGGCCTGCCGTTGAGGGCCAGGACCTTTTTGCCGTCCACCTCGGCAGTGCCGAACTTCCGCATCCCAAAATAGCTCTGGACCACATCCCCGCTGCTGAGCGTAACGGTCACATCGTACAGGAACGGGTCCTCCGGGGTCCAGGGGCGGAAGTGCTCGTCCATGATGGACATGATCAGGCCCTCCCCGCCGGCATCGTACCAGTCCTCGGCGATGACCTCGCCCTCCTTGCGGATCACGAAATTCGCGTTCTCCGGGTCCTTGGCCCGGAGGATGAAGCGGACCTCCCCGCTGTCGTACATGGGCGTGATCGTCAGCTTCTCTGCGTGGTTTTCCGGAACGGATTCCAGCCACACCGTCTGCCAGATGCCACTCTGGGGGGTGTACCAGATGCCGCCGGGGGTGAAGCTCTGCTTGCCGTAGGCGTGGCGGGAGCGGGATCCGGCATCGGTGACGGAGACCACCAGGGTGTTCTCCCCCTCCGCCAGCGCCTGGGTGATGTCGCAGGTAAAGGGCAGATAGCCGCCCTCGTGCCCGCCCACGTCCTTTCCGTTGACGAACACTTGGCAGGACTGGTCCACCGCCCCGAAATGGAGCAGGACCCGGTCCTTCCGGAAGCCCGCGGGCAGCGCAAAGGTCCGCTTATACCACAGCCGGTCCTCCGGCATCACCGTTCTCTGCACGCCGGACAGCAGGCACTCCGGAGAGAAGGGGACGATGATCTCGCCGTCAAAGGCGGCGGGCTCCTGTTCCTTCCGGCGGCGGATGGCGTACTGCCAGCGGCCGTTGAGGCTGAAAAAGCTGTCCCGGCGCAGCTGGGGCCGGGGATACTCCGGCAGCGGATCGTCCCGGTCCAGCTTCTCGCCCCAGGGGGTCAGCAGCGGGCGCACGGTCCGCTTTGCCAGCGCGTGCTTCGGCTCCTTCCGCCGCAGCAGGAAGACGGGGACGGCGATCAGCAGCAGCACCAGGGCGGAGGCGATGAAGATCTCCGGCGTGGGGACCTCCTTCACCACTCCCAGATCCTCATAGGTCTCCCCGCCGTGCCGGATGACGGCGGAGCCGATGTAGGGCCCCGTTACCATGGGCAGCAGCACCTGGAAGATGATCCGGATGCCCTGGAACTGTCCGGCCTTGTGCGCCGGCGTATGGTCCCGGATAAGGCCCTGCAGGCAGGCGGAGAGCACCATGCTGGCCCCCAGCATCAGGATGCCCGCCAGGATCACCGTGACCATGCTGCGGACAAAGAACATGCAGATCAGCCCCGCAAAGGCCCCAACGGCGGCGGGGACGGCCACCGTCAGCTTGCCCCGCTTATCGATCACCCGGCCAAAGGCCACGCTGACGATGCTGGCGGCGATGAGCACCACGCCCAGGATCACGGCGTAGCTGTCCACCCCCAGGTACCGCTGGATATAGATGATGAGATAGGGCATGTACACCTGCTGGCTGGCGGCGTAGACCGCCAGGGCCAGCAGGGACAGGTACAGCCCCGGATTGGCCCAGATCACCCCGGGCCGCAGGCCGTAGAGGATGTTGCCCAGATAGTTGCCCTCGGCCCGCCGGAGGTTCTCCGGCTCCCGGATCAGCACATGGCCCAGTCCGCCTCCCAGGATGGTCAGCCCGCCCACAATGAGGAAGAAGAGGCCCCATTTTCCCTGGGCGGTGAGCCCGTCCAGGGCCCCGAACACCACCAGCATGGCCACCAGCGGCATGACGGCCAGCACCGCCTCCACCTGGCCCCGGTTGCCATCGTTGGTCACATCGGTGACCCAGGCGTTGAAGGCCGCATCGTTGGCGCTGCTGCCGAAGAAGGTCATCACGCAGTCCAGCACGATCACGAGCACCGCCGCCGCCTGCACCGCCTTCACCGGGCCCACCAGCTTCTCCAGCCCGTTCACGTTCACCAGGGCAAAGGCCATGACGCTCAGGCCCCACAGCAGGTAGCCGGTGACAATAATGGGCTTTCGGACCCCCAGCTTATCCGACAGGGCCCCCACCGCCAGCGTGGTCACCGCCGCCACCACGGCGCTGGCGGCCACCATGGCGGCGATCATCCCCGTGTCCCCGGTGACGGTGTTGTAGAGGAACACGTTGAAGTACATGTTCTCCACCACCCAGGCCACCTGGCCGATGAGCCCGAAGCTCAGCAGCGCCGCCCAGATCCGTATGCCCAGGCCGTTTCTTTCCTTCCTCCGTCCCATCACCAGGACCTCCTGCGTTATCAAAATATGGCATTCCCGCAGCGGGCCGGAGGCCCGTTAAAAAGCGCTCTGCGGCGGGAAATTCACCTGTTTGCCGGAAAATACCGCCGTTTATCCACCATTTCCCGGCTGTGTATGGGGCCCCGCCCATCGCACCGTCCGCCGTGGACGGACGGTGCGGCGCAAACCCCCGCATTCTTACTCCCATCGAAGCGGCAAGGCCGTTTTAGGGACGAAACACAATATATTGTATTATACACCCCCCCGGGGTATCCCGCAAGTAGTGTTTGGACAAAAATGCAAAAAAGAAAAATTTGTTTTCTCGACAGATTCCGGCAAACTTCACCGCTCCAAAAGTCTATACTATGCGACAGAGAGCGACAGCCGCCGCCCTGATCCTCCAGGGTATCCCTTCTTTCGCTGTCCGGCGGCAGGCGCCGCGCTCATTCATGCAGCCCACCCCGGCAGGTATCAACAAAATCACTATTTTCCATATGGAGGAGCTTATTATGGACTATCAAAAAGAGTATGCCAGCCTCGTTGGCCAGATCGATCGGGCTATCTCCATCCTGGAGCACTATGAGCCTGGCGATCCCATCATCCGCAAGGCGGGGGACCTGCTTCTGTCCGCCCTGCGGGAGGCAGAAGAGCATTACCTGGGGGAAGAATAAGCCCCATAGAAAGGCGGCCGGAATCCCGGCCGCCTTGCTGCGTGTCAAAAAGAGCTTTCATCTTGGGACAAAACCCACGGCTGTTCCTAAAAAGCTGTATTCACAGGCGTTGAACGCCGCCTATGAATACAGCTTCTGAATTCCCGCCCGGCAGCGGTATTGATTTTTAATCGAGAAATCGTATTAGCCATCACAAAAATTGTTTTCCTTGAAAAATATGAAAAATTCCCTGAGGAACTTCCCCCTGTCCCTATAATATGTTATACTGGGGATAAAAATGAAACAATGGGGAAATTTGATGAAAAAACTGGTAATCGGCATTTTGGCCCATGTGGACGCTGGAAAAACCACCCTGTCCGAGGCCGTGCTGTATAAAACAGGGACCATCCGCGCCCTGGGCCGGGTGGACCACCGGGACGCCTTTCTGGATACGGAGGACCTGGAGCGGGAGCGGGGCATCACCATCTTTTCCAAGCAGGCGGTGTTCCGGCTGGAGGACCGGGAGGTCACGCTGCTGGACACCCCCGGCCATGTGGACTTTTCCGCCGAGATGGAGCGGGCTTTGCAGGTGCTGGACTGCGCCGTGCTGGTGGTCAGCGCCTCCGATGGGGTCCAGGCCCATACGCTGACCCTCTGGCGGCTGCTGGAGAAGCATAAGCTGCCCGTCTTCCTGTTTATCAACAAGATGGATCTGGCCGGAACGGACCGGGAGGCGCTGCTGGCCTCCCTGAAAGCGCGTCTGGGGGAGGGCTTTGTGGACTTCGGCGCGCCGGAGGCGGAGATGCAGGAGGAAGCCGCCACCGCCAGCGAGGAGGCCCTGGCGGAGTACCTGGACGCGGGTGCTTTGACGGAGGAGACCCTGGGGCGGCTCATCCGGGACCGGGAGGTGTTTCCCTGCTGGTTCGGCTCGGCGCTGAAGCTGACGGGAGTGGACGAATTCCTGGCGGGGCTGGCGAAGTACGCCCCCAGGCCGGACTGCCCCGCCCAGTTCGGGGCGAAGGTGTATAAGATCGGCCGGGACCAGCAGGGGGCGCGGCTGACCTGGATGAAGATCACCGGAGGCAGCCTGCGGGTAAAAGCCCTTCTCTCCGGCACGGACGCCCGGGGGGAGCCGTGGGAGGAGAAGGCGGAGCAGATCCGGGTCTACTCCGGCGCCAGATTCCGCGCCCTGGAAACGGCGGAGGCCGGGACGGTCTGCGCCGTTGCGGGCCTGACCAGGACCTTTCCCGGCCAGGGGCTGGGAATCGAGGCCGCCTCCGCGCCGCCGGAACTGGAGCCGGTATTGAATTACCAGCTGCTTCTGCCGGAGGGCATGGACCCCCACGCGGCGCTGGATAAGCTCAGCCTGCTGGCGGAGGAGGATCCCCAGCTCCATATCCTTTGGAGCGAGCGGCTGCGGCAGATCCACGTTCGCCTCATGGGGCAGGTCCAGCTGGAGGTGCTGCGGCGGCTGATCTCCCAACGGTTCGGCTTTGATGTGGACTTCGGGCCGGGCGGGATCCTGTATAAGGAGACTATTGCCGCTCCCGTGGAGGGAGTGGGCCACTACGAACCCCTGCGGCACTACGCGGAGGTCCACCTCCTGCTGGAGCCGCTGCCCAGGGGCAGCGGCCTGCAATTCGCATCGGTGTGCAGCGAGGACCGGCTGGACCGGAACTGGCAGCGGCTGGTCCTGACCCATCTCGCGGAGAAGTCCCACCTGGGGGTCCTCACCGGTTCGCCCATTACGGACATGCGCCTCACCCTCACCGCCGGCCGGGCCCATTTGAAGCATACCGAGGGCGGCGATTTCCGGCAGGCCACCTACCGGGCGGTGCGCCAGGGACTGATGAGCGCCCGGAGCGTGCTGCTGGAGCCCTGGTATGATTTCCGCCTGGAGCTGCCGGGGGAGAACCTGGGCCGGGCCATGACCGATGTGCAGCAGATGGGAGGCCGGTTCGATCCGCCGGAGGTGCTGGGGACCACCGCCTTGCTCACCGGCAGCGCCCCGGTATCGGAGCTGGGGGAGTACTGGCAGACGGTGGCAGCCTACACAAAAGGGCAGGGTCGGCTGAGCTGCACCCTGGGCGGCTATGAGGTATGCCACAACGCGGACGAAGTCATTGGCACGCTGGCCTACGACCCGGAGGCGGATCTGGACAACTCTCCGGATTCCATCTTCTGCGCCCACGGGGCGGGTTTCCCGGTGAAATGGGACCAGGTCCCCGCCTTTGCCCACCTGGAGACCGATGTAGACCTGGACGCGGACGAACCGGAACCGGAGCCCCCTCCCAGGATGTCCTCGAATCCCCGCCCGGCAGTGCCCTATCCCAGCTCCCAGGCGGAGGAGAAGTCCCTGCAGGCGATTTTTGAGCGTACGTATGGGCAGGTGAAACGGAAAGGCCCGGACCCCGGCGAGGCCTTCCGTTCCGCGCCCAAGCCGCCGCCCGTCCTGACCAAGCGCACCGTCCCCACCCGTTCGGCGGGGCAGGAGTACCTGCTGGTGGACGGGTACAACATCATCTTCGCCTGGGACGAGCTGAAAAGCCTGGCGAGGGACAGCCTGGAAGGGGCCCGGCATCTGCTGATGGACCTGCTGTGCAACTATCAGGGATATCAGAAATGCGTGGTGATCCTGGTGTTCGATGCCTACAGGGTAAAGGGCAATCCCGGTTCGGTGGAGCACTACCGCAACATCCATGTGGTCTACACCAAGGAGGCGGAGACTGCCGATGCCTACATCGAGCGGGCTACCTACGAGATCACCCGGGCCGATCCGGACCGCCGGGTCCGGGTAGCCACCTCGGACAATCTGGAGCAGCTGATCATCCTGGGCCACGGGGCTATCCGGGTGTCCGCCCGGGAGTTCCATGAGGAGGTGGAGGCCGCCGAGGGGCGTATCTCGGAGATCATCGAGCGCAACAACCTCCGGGGGAACTCCTTCCGCCAGCTGCGCCACCAGCTGAAAGGCCCGGAGGGGAAATGACGCGCTCATGCCGGGGCAGCGGTGAAAACGCCTGCCCCGGCATGAACTTTTTACCTGATATTGGCTGACGCCCTCTGTATATAAGACAGGGCAAGTTTCTCCTGCTCGCTGCTTCTGCGCAGCATCTCTATGACCTCATTTCTTTTTTCTTTCAGGGAATCCCTGTGGAAGGAATTGCGCTGATGGGCGATAGCCGCTATACCGGCCGCCAAAGAAACGATGTCGTTATATTGACTGATGGCCAGCATCATCCGTTCTTTGTCAATATCAGGAATGATATCCACGCATAATTCAAAAAACTGCTTGGTCCTTAGCTTATTTTCATAATGAATAAATGCATGTGGGAAGAGGCAGTCCATCTGCTCCGCGCTGTGCCTGTTTTCTTCCTTCAATAATTCGCACCAATTCCGGTAAATGACCATACCATAGCCCTGCATTTTGTTTTCCCCGCAATAGCTGTCGTTTGACAGCAGCGCTATTCCTCTGCGCAGCGCATGAATACAGGCTTTGGCTAACGGCATTTTTTCACCTGCGGGTTTTACGGTGATCATCTCGTAATCCGCTTTGTACCAACCGGCATACGGATTGAGCCGCTCAAAGTTCAGCCCGGCATTTTTTTCATCGTCTCCATCCAAAAATCCTAATCCTTTTAAGGTCCGCCCATGGTCGGAATAGCCCATGGCGAAAATCGTATCGGTATATTCTTTGGGGATAAGGATCACCGGACGGCCATGTTCGATCTGCTTGCGCGCGAGGGCGATAAATTCCTCTTCCTCATGATCTTCCCGCGAATGGACCTCATAATCCAGGCCATAAATCAAGAAACTGTCTCGGATCCATTCCTCCGGCCCATAGGAATACCCAAAACATATATTGGTAATCGCCGACTGCAAAATGTATTCTTCCTCGTCATTTATCTGACGGTTTTTGCTGTCCCTGCGTTGTTCCAATCCAAAAAACAGTTTCAGCGCCGTACAAAGAGCGGCAAGCGAGATGCTTTTGGGCCATTCGGCGCCCGTATAATCGGCCACGGGACTCCGCGGCTTGACAAGGAATTCATAGTTAAAGTCCGCAGCCCCCGGAACACATGCCGCCGGATCGAGAATACTGTCCACAGAACACCGAAAAAGCTTGGACAATTCATAAAGCAGCGGTACTTCGGGTACTGCTTTTCCATTTTCCCACTTACTGACCGCCTGAGGGGAAATATTCAGTTTTTCCGATAACTGCTCTTGCGTGTATTTATTTTTTACGCGCAGATACGCGATCTGCTCTCCCATTTTTTTCGTATCAAGCATAGCTGTTTTTTTCCTCCTTTGCTTTTATTATTTCCGAATGAAAAATTCGGAGGTGATATATGACTATTTTAGTTGCAGATGCGGCCATTGTCCATATAGCGCAGGTTGTTTTTTGCGCAGCAGCTAAACCTGTGGTTGCGGCCTGATAAGACTATGAAAACAGTATGGATGACACATTTCGAAAAACCGTGTATCAAAAATGGATTTTCCGCGCCCTGAAAAAAGGGAAATCCATTTTTAGCCGGACCCATCCCCCAGGGATCCTGCGTAAAGATTACGGATTGCTTTTCTCGAAAAATCTGCTATACTGTTATAATGTATGTTTGTACTTTGCGGGAGAAGGGAGCGCAACGAAGATGGCGAATAAAATCACGGTGTCGATCAGCGGTACGGATTATACTTTGATGAGCGAAGAAAGCCCCTCCTATATGCAGAAGGTGGCCGGATTGGTAGATGAGAAAATGACCGATATCATGGCCCCGGGCCGGATCAGCCGCATGGACGCAGCCGTACTGGCCGCCGCCAATCTGGCCGATGAACTCCTGAAACAGCAGGCCGCCGCGGAAAACCTCCGCCGCCAGCTGAAAGGCTATCTGGACGAGGCCAGCAAGGCCAAGGCGGAGCTGGGCGAGTGCAAACGGCAGCTGCTGAAACTCCAGCAAAAAAAGTGATGGAACTGCTTTCTCCCGCCGGCCGCTGGGAGGCCATGACCGCCGCCGTCCAGAACGGCGCGGACGCGGTATACCTGGGCTGCGGCCGGTTCAATGCCCGCAGGGGCGCGGAAAATTTTACATCGGAGCAATTGCCTCAGGCCGTGGCGTACTGCCATCTTCGGGGGGTGAAGGTCTATCTGACGGTGAACACCCTTCTCTCCGACCGGGAGCTGCCCCAGGCGGAAGAGCTGCTGCGGCTGGCCAGCCAGTGCGGCGTGGACGGCGTGATCGTTCAGGACTGGGGATTGGCGGCGCTGGCGCGGACGGTCGTTCCCGATCTGCCCCTCCACGGGTCTACCCAGATGACGGTCCACTCCCTGGCGGGCGCGGAGGAGGCCGCGCGGCTGGGGATGCGGTGCGTGGTGCTGGGCCGGGAGCTAAGCCGGGAGGATGTGCGTCATATCTGCGCCCATAGTCCTATTGCTGTCGAGGTCTTTGCCCACGGGGCGCTGTGCATGTGCTGGTCAGGGCAGTGCGCCATGAGCGCCATGATTGGCCAGCGCAGCGGCAACCGCGGGGCCTGCGCCCAGCCCTGCCGCCTGCCTTACCGCTTCGATGGCGGGAAAATGGGGCGGCCTCTCAGCCTGAAGGACGCCAGTCTGGCGGACCATCTGGCCGAATTGCAGGATATGGGCGTGTCCATTCTGAAACTGGAGGGCCGGATGAAACGGCCTGAGTACGTGGCGGTAGTCACCGGGATCTACGCCGCCCTTATAAAGGAAAACAGAAAGCCCACCCCCGAGGAGCGGCATCGGCTGGAGCTGGCCTTCTCCCGGGAAGGATTTACCGATGGGTACTGGCAGGGCGGCTTAGGACCGGACATGTTCGGCTCCCGCCCCGAAAACGCGCCGGACCCGGCAGAACTGTTCCGCGAGGCCAAGGCCGCTTATGAGCGGGAGGACCTGCGAACGGCGCCGGTCTGGCTCCATGCGGAGATCCTGCAGGGAGATCCCGCGCGGCTCACAGCCTCCGATGATGCGGGGCACACAGCCAATGCCTGCGGCCCCGTCCCGGAGGCGGCCCGCAGCCGGGCACTGGAGACGGAGGACGTAAAGGCGCGGCTTTCCAAGACCGGCGGGACTGTATTCCGGGCCGAGGCGGTCGATGTGAAGCTGGACCCCGGCCTGTCCCTTCCGGCCAGCGCGGTGAACGCGCTGCGGCGGGATGTGCTTGACGCGCTGAAAAACCTGCGGACCGCGCCGCCGGAGCGGCGGGAGGCCGCTGCGCCGGATCTTCCGGCAAATACCTGCGCCAAAGCAGCCCCGATGCTGACGGCTACGCTCACCAGTCCGGAACAGCTGACGGCGAAGCTCATAGACCTTTCACCTGCCGTTGTGTATCTTCCGGTGGAGCGGATCGAAGAGTTTTCTCTGGACGCGTACCGGGGAAAAAATATAGAATTCTGCGCTTTGCTGCCAAGGATCTGCAAGGATCGTGAGCAGGCGGCGCTGCTGGCCCTGCTGGAAACGGCCAGAGAGCGGGGATGCGTCTCGGCCTGCATCCAGAATCTGGGACAGCTTTCTCTGGGGAAACGGACCGGACTGCCCCTGCGTGGCGGGTTCGGATTGAATGTGTTCAACAGCCGGTCCCTTGCGCAGTGTAAGGACTGGGGGCTGGAGAGCGCCATGTTGTCCTTTGAGCTGCGCCATGAGCAGGTGCGGGACTTGCGGAAACCGCTGCCCTGCGAGATGATTGTTTACGGGCGGCTGCCGCTGATGCTGACGGAGAACTGTCTGGTTTCCAATGCCCTGGGGTGCAGGTCAATGAATTTGCAGGGCCCCTGCCGGGCAGGGCATGCGCTGACGGACAGGCGTGGGGAGCGCTTCCCCATCCTGCCGGCCTTCGGGTGCCGCAGCGAGATCGAGAACGGCAGGGTATTGTTTCTGGCCGATAAGCCGGAGTACCGGCAATGCGGCCTGGCCTGGGCCAACCTGCGGTTTACCACCGAAACGCCGGAGGAATGCGTCCGGGTCATGGCGCGGTACCTGGGGAAAAACAGGGATGTCCCGGCGGACTATACCCGGGGACTTTTTTACCGGGGCGTGGAATAGGTTTATTTTGCGATGTTTTTGCAGAGGATTCTTTTATGAAATTACAGATACAAGTTTTATCCGATAAAATTGGAAACAGCATTCCTCTTCCTTACTATGCCTCTGCAGGGGCGGCGGCGCTGGATCTGCATGCGTGCATCGATGAGGCGGTGGTGATCCCTGCCGGAGGGCAGGCGGTGATCCTGACGGGGATCGCGGCGGCGATCCCGGAGGGATATGTGGGCATTATGGCTTCCCGCAGCAGTATGGGGATCCGACACGGCGTGCAGTTCTGCAACGGGATCGGCGTCATCGACAGCGACTACAGAGGGGAATTAAGAGTGGGTCTCCACAATTTCCGCGGGGAGGACTATGTTGTAGAGCCCGGGGACCGGATCGCGCAGCTGATGATCATCCCGGTGATGTGTCCGGAGATCGAGGTCGTGACCCGGCTGCCGGAAACGGAACGAGGGACCGGCGGATTTGGCTCTACCGGGAGGTAGGGGAAGGACGGCAGAGCGGGCCGGTGAGGAGCCCGGCCCCTACGGGGTGCAGATTTGATGGTGCGCAGATTGCCGGTAGAAGCGGGCGAGCATTGCTCGCCCCTACACCACAGTCTGCGATAGGCGGGACATCCATCAGTAAACCACCCCGGGAGATCCCGCGCGTATAACGGTAGGGTCTGCCGTTTACATCCTGAAATAGACGCAGGGCAGGAGAAATTACACCCGTAGTCCGGTTCAGACCGGACTGACTGCAGGATCAGCGAAAAAACAAATTCTTCCGTAATAAGGTGTCACGCTCCGCGTGACGCCCCAAGGGATTCTTAAACCGTAGGTTTAAGCGCGCTTTTGCCTTCTTTTCCCGCGTGGGAAAAGAAGGCGCGGAGT
>CAMWTG010000006.1 GCA_947177115.1 uncultured Clostridia bacterium | reverse complement strand
CGCTGATCTCCTCCGCCTTTTACCCGTTTTTTTGGGGGCGCTGGGTGGAGGCGGCGGCCTCAGCCGTTTTAGGCGTGGGGCGGAAATTTTGTCTGGACCGGATGATCCGGAGGACGGAGGCCAACGCCTTCCTGTCGGCGCTGCTGTGCTCCTGCCTGGGTGGACTGCTGGCGGGGCTGGCGGTAAGGTTCCGCTTGGGAGACAATGTGGATATGATCTCCATTGGCAACATTATGCTGCTGATCCCTGGGATCGCCATGACCAATTCCCTGCGGGATATGTTCAGCGGGAATACCATTTCCGGTTTGATGCGGTTTATTGAGGCGATCCTGCTGGCGCTGACCATTGCCTTCGGTTTTGCGCTGGTGGCGGGGCTGGTATGAGGAGGCGGGAAGGATGGAAGAAATGCTGATCCAGCTGACTACCGCCTTTGTGGGGTCGCTGGGGTTTGCGCTGCTGTTCCATGTGCGGCGGGAAAGGCTGCTGCTGGCCAGCCTGGGCGGGCTGCTGGCATGGGGAATCTACCTGCTGATGGGACAGGCAACGGACCAGGAGGTGGTCCGGTATTTTGTGGCATCGGTGGGCCTGACAGTCTATGCGGAAACATTGGCGCGGGCGGTGAAATGTCCGGCAACGCTGTTTCTGGTGACGGCATCGATCCCGCTGATCCCCGGGGGATCGCTGTATCACACGATGCAGTATTTTATGGAAGGGGATTTTGCCGCCTGCTCAGTACAGGGGCTGACCACGATTTTGCTGGCGGTGGCCATTGCCGTGGGGATGCTGTTCCCTACGTCTATTTTTCAGCTGATCCGGCGGGTGCGGCAGAAGTAAACGCCGCCGTCTGCCGGCCATCCCGATAACAAAAGAAGCGAAGGAGTTTTCTGCTATGAGGTGGCTTGCTCTCCATATCGATATGGCCCCCGCTGGCCTGGAGCCGGTGGAGGCGGCCCTCAGCTCTCTGGGCATTGATGGCCTCGTCATTGAGGACGAGGCTGATTTCCGCCGTTTCCTGGAGCAGAACAAACAATACTGGGATTATGTGGACGAGGAGCTGGACCGGTCCATGACCGGGAAGTGCCGGGTCACCTTCTACGTGGAGGAAAACGAGGAGGGCTTCGGCAAGGTGGCGGCGGTGCGGATCGCCATGGCCCGGCTGAAGGAAGAGCACCCGGAGTACGGGCCGCTGCTGATGACCGTGGACGGGGTGGAGGACGCGGACTGGGAAAATAACTGGAAGGCGTTCTATAAGCCCATGGAGATCGGGGAGAGGCTGATCGTGATTCCGGATTGGGAGGAGGCTGACCCCAAGGGCCGGGTGGCCCTGCGGATGAACCCTGGGCTCACCTTCGGCACCGGCAGCCATGCCACCACCCGGCTGTGCCTCACCGCCCTGGAGCGGGAGGTGAAGCGGGGAATGCGGGTGCTGGATCTGGGATGCGGCAGCGGGATACTGTCCATTGCCGCCCTGCTGCTGGGGGCAGAGAGTGCCTTTGCCTGCGACATTGATGAGAAGGCCGTGGATGTGGCCTATGAGAACGCCGCGCTCAACGGCATTGGGAGGGACCGGTATACCGTACGGGCCGGGGACGTGCTGAGCGATGCGGGGCTGCAAAGGGAGATGGGGGCGGGCTACGATATCGTGGCGGCCAATATCGTTTCCGATGTGATCATCGGCCTGGCTCCCGCCGTTAGAAAGCTGATGAAGGAGGACGGGAAATTTTTGACCTCCGGCATCATCGACAGCCGGGCGGAGGAGGTCCGGACCAGGCTGGAGGAGGCCGGGTTTACGGTGGAGGAGACGAACAGCAGCGAAGGCTGGTTCAGTTTCCTTTGCCGCTGAAGGCGAAAGGAGGACGGGCATGACGGCATATCGCCGGGATTTTACCATAGGACTGCGGGAGACCCGGGATTTTTATGTCTTTTTGGCCCTGGGGCACTGGCGGAAGGGGATCATCGGCTTCGGCGCGGTGGGTGCGCTGGCGGCGCTGCTGTATACTGCCGGGACGGGGTTGTCTCTGCCGGTGCAGGCGGCGGCCGCCGCCTGCGGGGCCCTGGCGGCGGCCATTGCGGCCGTCCTGGCGGTGGTGATCTCCACCCGCCTGCAGGTGAAGGAGCAGATCCGCCGGTCCGGACGGGAGAGCTACGTTCAGGAAACGGAGATCAACGGCTTCGGCATCCATGTTGCCGTGGGGCAGGACAGGGCCAGGCTGGCCTTTGAGAACCTGGTGCGGGTGGCGGAAACGGGAAAGGCGTTCTATCTCTTTCTCTCCGCCGGTCAGGCGTGGATCCTGCCCAAGAAGCAGATGGAGGATCCTCAGGAAGAGTCGGCGCAGCTGCGGGATATTTTCCGGACCGTAGTGGAGCGGGGAAAGCTGCGGCTGAAAGGATAAAATTGCCGGGAATTGACAGGATATGGAAAGGATGCGCCGGGAAAACGCCCCGGCGCATCCTTTGTGTAACAATTCCGTTACGATTGCGCCGGAATACTTGCAATATCCGCCGGCATCGGGTAAAATTGGCGTGAAACAAAACCGGGCGGAAACGCCCTTGCGATCAAGGCTGTGCCGGAAAGGAACGCGATATGAAAAGGAAACTGCTTGCCCTGGTCCTGAGTTGTCTCATCTGCGTGGGACTGGCGGCTCCCGCCTACGGAGCGGTGGAGGAGCTGGCGGACCTGCGGGTGGACCAGATTGCCGGCTACAGCCAGGAGGACGGCATCTATACGGTGATCGAGGATGGTCTGTACGGGTTCTGCCGGACAGATGGCACCCAGCTGCTGCCGTCCTCCTATGCTGCGGCGGGGGATTTTCACAATGGCATGGCCGCCGTCTCTTTTTCCGGAGAGCGGATAGACCCGGCTGAGGCGGGCTTTGAGCTGCTCAGCGGCGGCCGCTTCGGGTATATGGACGCCAGCGGTACGCTGGCCGTTCCCATGCAGTACAGCCGGGCGTTTCCCTATTGTGAGGACCGGGCCTTCGCCGTACACGCGGATTCCGGCGTTTTGACGCTGCTGGACCGGAACGGGCAGCAGCTCGCGGCCTTCCCGGAGGCGGAGATCCCGGCGGACGCCACCGTACGGTTCAGTGAGGGGCTGGCGGTATTCCCCGTGAGGAGCGGAGAGGAGGGGCAGTCAGCCGCCTATCTGGTGGTGGATACCAGCGGGCAGGAGGTCTGCCGGCTGACGGATGCCTATGTGGACTTTTCCGGAGGTTATCACAGCGGACGGATCGCCGTGGCCTCCGATGGAGAGTGGACGGAGGACGGGACAGAGCGCCGCTTTGTGGCCGCGCCGGATGCCTGGGGGTATCGGGACACGGCGGGCGAGCTGGCGGTGGAATACCGGTACGCGCGGGCGGGGGCCTTCTCCGGGGGACTGGCTGCGGTCGCCGTGCGGAACGAGGGGGAGGAGCTGGCCTATGGGCTGATCTCCCCGGACGGCGAGGCGGTTGCGCCGGCAAGCTATGAGGGCGCGGTGGCCTTTGCAAACGGCATGGGCGCGGTGGCCCGGGGCGGCAGGTGGGCCTATGTGAACCGCATGGGGCAGACGCTTACCGGATTTATCTATGATGAACCGGCGGAGTTCCGGGAGGGCGTGGCTCTGGCGCGGTCAGAGGACCAGCTGCGCGCCCTGGACGAGAGGGGAACGGCGCTGTTCTCCCTGGAGGGGCAGTCTGCGCTGCCCTTCAGCGGCGGCCTGGCCGTGGTACGGCGGGCGGACGGCCTGTGCGGTATTTGCGATCTGGACGGGAATCTTCTGGTACCCTTTGAATACGAGGATGCCTTCCATTGGGACGGCTACCTGTGGCTGAAGCGGGGAAACCTGTGGCGGGTCTATGCGGCTGCGGATGTGATCGAGGCCCGGCGGGATGCGCCGGAGGCCGGGGACACCGTGGTGGGCGTTTTCTCCGATGTCCCCTCTGATTCCTGGTATGCCGCGGCGGTGACCTGGGCTACGGACCACGACATTGTCACCGGCACCGGCGGAGGACAATTTTCTCCCGACAAACTGTGTACGACCGGGGAAGTCGTTGCCTTCCTCTGGCGGGCGGTAGGCCGGCCGGAGCCGGAGACGGAGAACCCCTTCACGGATGTGACGCCTAATCACTACTACTATCAGGCGGCCCTGTGGGCCTATGAGAACGGGATGGCAGCGGGCGAAGTTTTCGGCGCGGCGGAGATGTGTACCCGCAGCATGGCGGTGACCTATCTTTGGAAATTGGCCGGCTGTCCAGTCAGCGGCGCAGCGTTCTTTACCGATGTACCGCCGGAGGCGGAGTATGCCCAGGCGGTGGCTTGGGCGGTGGCCATGGGCGTGACGGACGGCAGCGGAGAAAGGGCCTTTTCTCCGGACGCCATCTGCAGCCGGGGACAGATCGTGACATTTTTGTACCGGTACTTGGAAATGCGCTGAACAGAGCGGATCTTTTGACACAGGACCCCCTCGGCGCGGGATGCTGCGGCTCCCGCGCCGAGGGGGTCCTGTGTGATATTTTTTCTTGAAAAGTATCAAGAAGAACTATAACCTCAAGCCTGAAACCACGGCTATACCTGAATTTCTGCCCGAGAACGGTATTGCATTTTTAATTGAGGAGTCATATGAGGCGGGCCTTGTAACCAAACTGTAACTTGTCTTTTGTAATATACGTATGTATAATAAGGCTAGGTTAGACAATTGTATAACATATTGCGGGGAGGATAAGAATATGAAGAAGTTAGGCGATGCGGAGCTGGAGATCATGCTTGCCGTCTGGGCCGCCGGGGAACCGGTATCATCCGCTTACGTGCAGGAGAAGCTGCGGGGCAGCCGGGACTGGGCCCTGCCGGCGATCCTGACCTCCCTGAGCAGGTTGGTGGACAAGGGATTTCTGGCCTGTGAGAAGCGGGGCCGGGGCAACTGGTACCGGCCTCTCATCAGCGAGAGCGACTACAAGGCCGCCGAGGGCCGTGGGATCATCGACCGGCTCTACGGCAGCAGTTTTACCGGCATGGTGGCTTCCCTTTACAACGGCAAAGCCATCGACAGGGACGATCTGGCCGAGCTACGGCAATATTTGGACACTTTGGAGGGAAAATAAATGGAGCTTTTGCTGGATACGCTGAAATGGAGCGTGATCGTAGGGACGGCGGCGCTGGCGCTGACGCTGCTCAAGCCCCTGCTGGACAGGCGGTACAGCGCGAAATGGCGGTACGGCGTATGGCTGGTGATGGCGGCGTTCCTGCTGCTGGCCCCGGTCCAATGGGAGGCGCTGGTCCCCGAGCGGGCCGCGGCGGTGGAACCGCCGGTGGTCATTGAGGTGCCGAAGGTGGAGGTGTCCGTCAGCCCGCAGGAGGGCGTTACCTTCCAGCGGCCCGCGCTCACGCCGCAGCCCATCGCAGCAGCGGCGAAAAAGCAGGCGGTTCTTCCCCTGGAGAAGGTCCTGGAGGGCCTGTGGCTGGCCGGGGTGGGGCTGTTTTTCGCATACCATCTGTTTGGGACGTGGTACTTCAATAGGAAGGCCCGGCGGTGGAGCCGACAGGCCGGGGAGGAAACGCTGGGAGTTTACGAAGCCGTACAGCGGGAGATGGGGCTGAAAAAGGCCCCGCCCCTGCGGGTCAGCAGTGCGGTGGATTCGCCTATGGTCATCGGGCTGTTCCGGCCCTGCCTGATGCTGCCGGGGGAGGGGTTCGGAACGCAGGAGCTGGCCTTCATCCTCCGCCACGAGCTGACCCACTGCCGGCGGCGGGACCTGTGGTATAAGCTGGGTCTGCTGGCGGCAAACGGGATGCACTGGTTCAATCCCCTGGTGTGGCTCATGCGCCGGGAGGCGGAGCGGGATCTGGAGCTGACCTGCGACGATGCGGTGGTGGCGGGCCGGGACGACATGGAGCGGCGGGCCTACAGCGAGGCGCTGCTGGCGTCCATCCACCGGCAGAAGGGGCTGCGCCGGGCGGTGCTGTCCACCCATTTTTACGGAGGAAAAGAAGTTATGATGGAGCGTTTTCGGAATATCCTGGGCAAGCGGGGGCGGAAATGGGGCGGACTTGCTCTGGCTCTGGTCCTGCTGGCCACGGTGGCGGTAGCCTGCGCCGTGGGGGTGAAGCCCTCCACCGATGGGGAATTGACCCCGGAGGAGCTGGCGGAGTGGCAGGAGAAGATAGAAAGTCCGGAGATGGACCACTATATCTGGAAGATGTATACCGATGTATCCTATCTGCTGTCGAAAGAAAAACTGGACGAGATGTTCCCGGTCCCGGAGGGCGTGGAGGAGCTTGGCCACGAGGATATCAACCCCAAGGTTCTCAGCGGCGTCAAAAGCGGCGACACGGTGACGCTGGAGATCGAGGGCCGCTTCTCCTCCCGTTTGCCCACTGGGACCCTGACCCTGGTGAACGAGGAACCGGTCAGCTTCACCACGCCGCTGTATACCGCCGTGGAGACGGCGGCAAGAGAGCGGATGGAGAACACGGCAGAGAGCTTTATTTCTAACGCAAAGGAATATGGGAAGGACCTGGAGTTTACAGAAAAGTATGTCACCAACCTGTTCTGCTCGGAGAGCATGACCTTTGACGGCAAGACCTACTATATCTGGGAACTGTACTATGTCATGAAGCCCAACGATATCGGCAACGTTGTGTTCGCCGGAGATATAAGCGTAGAAAACGGCTGGCTGACAACGCTCGTGTACCCGGGCACGCCCATCCTGATCTTCAGTGTGGACGGGGACGGCAAGATCGTCCTGGAGGAGCAGACCTGGAGCGATACCATGGGTGAGGAGGGCTATACCTGGGAGGAATACGTCTACTGCACCCTCCATCTGGGTATGGGCCAGGGCGGCATCATGAACGGCTGGCCGGAACTGAACACGCCCTTCCTGGAGTCCCTCCGGGACGGCCACGACACCTGGGCGCTGGACTGGCAGGACGTTGCCATCTCCTACCTGAGCAAAATTTACGGCATTTACGCCGATAGCGGCGTCACCAGCCTGCGGACCTTCACGGCGGACCCGGACTCGCACCACCACGATGAGGCCGTGCTGGTCCAGGCGGTCTGCGGGGACCGGACGGTTACGCTGCTGCTGGCCCATATCAACTACCCGGTGGAGGTATGGAATACCACCATGACCTGGTGGCAGGTGGTCGGCGAGAAGTGGGAGCCGGACCGGCCCCAGACCGTCAAGGAACAGAACGCCCTCCCGGTGGGCGAACTGACGGAGGAGGAGCTGGCCGCCATCACCGATTATTTCAATGACCCCCTGCACAACGGCCTGCTGCGGTATCCCTACAGCAGTCTGGGGGCGGGCACAAAGTATCTGGACATTCTGCTGTACGATCTGGGCCAGCCGGTGACGGACCAGGAGGAGCGGGACGCGCTGGCGGAGGCGTTCTTTGACGGGGAGATGCCCGACACTGACTGCCTCAAACTGACCAGGGCATTTATCCAGGGATACCTGGAGCAGAATTTTGGCAGGATGGGCAACTATGGCGTTGAGACAGACAGCTCGGACATGTGGATGGCTTTTGACACGCTGAAAAGATCGGAATCCCTTCCCTATCTGGAGGAGTACGATGCCTGGTATATGATCCACGGAGACACGATGATGAGCAATTACACCTTTGACCGGGCCGAACGGGATGAGGTGGGCGTGGTGAGCCTGTACTACACCACCGACCTGTGGCAGTTCAACGACAGCGGCGAGCTGGACCTGCTCTGGGACCAGCCCATGCGGGCTGAGATGGTCCTAGGCGAGGACGGCGGATGGCGGATGCTGTCCAACCAGATCGCTGGATAACCAGCAGCGCCAGCCGGGGGACCGGCTGGCGCTTTCGCTCTGTGAACGGGCGAGGTCATATCTCCAGATTTGCAAACGCATTCAGGCTGCTGTCCGCCCGGACCCCGGCCAGGTACTCGTAGTAAGCCTGACTGCCGATCATGGCCCCGTTGTCGCCGCACAGGCGCAGGGGCGGCAGGTACAGCGTGATCCCATTCTCCCGGCAGGCACGCTCCAGATCCCCTCGGATAGTCCGGTTGGCGGCTACGCCGCCGGCGGCGACTAAAATTTTGCGGCCCGTCCGCTTCGCCGCCTCCATGGCCCGGGGGACCAGCTCATCGCTGACAGCCGCCGTCACGGACGCCGCCAGGCTGGGCAGATCCAGCGCCTCCCCCTTCTGCCGGGCGTTGTGGACCAGGTTCACCGCCGCAGTCTTCAGGCCGGAGAAGGACATATCCAGGTCGTTCCCCGCCGCCTTAGCACGGGGCAGGGCATATTTTTCGGGGTCTCCGCCCTGGGACAAGTCCTCCAGGGGCTTTCCCCCCGGATAGGGCAGGCCCAGCACCCGGGCGATCTTGTCAAAGCACTCCCCCGCCGCATCGTCCCTGGTGGCGCCCAGAATGGTCATGTCCGTGTACCCGGCCACGTCCACGATCATGGAGTTGCCCCCGGAGATGCACAAAGCCAGGAAGGGCGGCTCCAGCTCCGGGAAGGCCAGGTAGTTGGCGGCGATATGCCCCCGGAGGTGGTGGACGGGGATCAGCGGCTTCCCCAGGGCCAGGGCGGCGCTCTTGGCGAAATTCACCGCCACCAGCAGGGCTCCGATGAGCCCCGGGCCGTAAGTCACCGCCACCGCATCGATGCCGTCCCGCGTCACCCCGGCCTCCGCCAGGGCCCGGTCCGTCAGAGCCGCGATGGCCTCCACATGCTTCCGGGAGGCGATCTCCGGCACCACGCCGCCGTAGATGGCGTGGACGTCCACCTGGGACAAAATCGCATCGGACAGGACGGTCCGTCCGTCCTTCACCACAGCCACGGCGGTCTCATCGCAGGAGGATTCAAAGGCTAAGATCAGCATAGCTCACTTCCCCAATTCCTTCGTCTTTTCCACGGCGGCGATCACCGCGTCCATGGCCGCGCCCCGGAAGCCCCGGGCCTCCAGCGTCCGGACCCCCGCGATGGTGCTGCCTCCGGGAGAGCATACCGCGTCCTTCAGCGCGCCTGGGTGCTCCCCGGCGACCAGATGCAGGGCCGCTGTGCCCCGCATCATCTGGGCGGCGTAGAGCAGGGCCTTCTGCCTGGGCAGGCCGCAGGCCACGCCGCCATCGGCCAGGGCCTCCAGCAGCAGGCAGGCGAAAGCCGGGCCGCAGCCTGCCACCGCGCTGCCCGCATCGATGAGCTTCTCGTCCAGACGGTCGATGACCCCGGCCCCGGACATGGCATCTGTAAATACGGCCAGTTCCTCCGCCGTTACTTTTTCGTTGGCATCGCAGAGAATGACCCCTTCCCCCACCGCGCAGGGGGTGTTGGGCATGATGCGGATCACGGGATAATCCCCGCCAGCCATGGCGGCGATGCGCTCCATGGTCAGACCCGCCGCCATGGTGACCAGGATAAAGCGGTCCGTCCTCTCTGCGAGGATGGGGGCGATCTCCTCCAGGAGGTCCGCCATCATCTGGGGCTTGACCCCCAGGAAGATATATTTGCCGCATCTTGCGGCCCGGTCGACCGGGCCCGCAGCGCAGCCCAGCTCCTCCGCCAGGTCGTAGGCCTTGGCGGCGGTGCGGTTGGACAGGCAGACGGTTTCCGGCGGCAGCTTCTTCACCGCCGCCCGGGCCAGAGCCCCGCCCATGTTGCCGGTGCCAATGAAGGAAAAGGTATAGGTCAACATATACAAACCTCCCGGAGTGGATCTATGGTATCCGCAGAAGCGGAGGGATCTTCCTGATAAAATGCGGCCCCCGCCGCCTGGTTTGGCGGCGGGGGTCATATAAAGGGGTGCGCCGCCGAAACGGGATCAGCCCCGCCTGAAGCCGGCTAGATCATCAGACCGCAGACCGCCCTCGCGCCGGCCGGCGCGTTCCTCCCGAATGGGGGAGGAGTGGGTTTCTGCAAGTATCATACCACATCCGAGCCCATTCGGCAATAGGTAATTTTCGTTATTCCCAGTTTCTGGGAAATTATCCGGCCGGAACGGTGCTGGTCTCCGCGTAGACTACGTCCCCGTATATCTCGGTACCGGTTGTTTCCTGTTCTGCCAGCTCCTCTTTCCAGCGCTCCACATACTCCACCGTCACATATCCCAGCTCGATCAGCGCCTCGATGGTGTTGGTCATGGATGGCGCGAGATAGACGGTCTTGCTGTGATAGTAGAACGAGTCCGCATCCCTGTTGAGTGTGAAGTATCTCAGATCGAGATAAAACTCGCGGGCGGCATTGGACCGGCAAAGCACATCTTTGGCGGGGATATTGCCCTCCGCGCCGTCCTTTTGCAGGGCGGCGTAGATCTGCCTGGTCTCCCGGTCATCGCCTTCGGCGTGATCGGCAGTGTTGGTGTAGATGCTGCCACCGCCCCCATAAGCGCAGAAGATATCTATGCTGTCCAGCTCCGCTCCCTTGGGGATGGTCACGTCGCTCAGGCGTACCACCGGGTCCTGATAGAACGCCGCAAGCATGCTGTCATAGGTCCCGGCAGTCTCCACCCGGCCGCGGGTCAGCCACAGGTCGTACTCCCGCCGCAGAGTGGAGCCGTCCTTCAGCCGGTAGGTCAGGTAGAGATAGTGGGAGAACGCCTTGCCCTCCTCCTGGTCCCAGTCGGGGACATAGGAGCGGATATAGGCCCGGTCGTCCACAATGGCCCGGTGGAGCGCCAGCAGGGCCGATGCCTGGTCTGGGTCGTCCGCGATGCTGTAGGGGCCGCTCTCGATGCCACGGTCCACGAGGGATACGGACGCGATCTCGTCCGGCTCCGGGATATTCCGCTCCAGGCCGAACACGTCCACGCTCACCAGCAGGCACAGCGCCGCCGCGCCCACCGCCACAATGCCCACCCCCGGCAGGCTCTTCTTCCCGAACACCCGCCGGGACTTGGCCAGCAGCATGGAGGCCGCATAGTACCCGATGAGGCCCCCCAGGAAGAGGCACACCGCCATAGGCAGCGCCTGGGCGTGGTCCCCCCGCTGGAACAGGGGCCGCCACATCAGCTCGTAGAGCAGCCGCCCTATGGTCAGCGCGCTCAGCAGGGCCACGCCGTACCGGAAGATGGGCCGCAGCCACCGGAAGGCCACCACGTCCCCGGCGCTCTCGCTGTGCTGCCGTTTGTAGAGGAGCCAGCTCAGGGCCAGCAGGGCAAGTCCCGCCAGGGCGTACAGGGCCACCACCCACAGTCCCTGCAGGCGGATGATGGACACGCCCCTCGCCGGACGCTCAATATAGACGCTGAAACTATTGTAAATTTTCACAATGGGGGACAGGAAGCTCAGCCGCCCCGTGCCCTCCATCATGGGCACGCCGATGAGGAATTCGTGGGCCAGGCTGGTGGTCAGTATCTCCATCAGAAAGGCCAGGAAGTTGAAGAGGAGATAGAACACCGGCAGGACAAAGGTGTGGCCCGTCAGCATGGCGCACAGCGTGGCCAGCCCGATGAAGAGCAGCGTGCAGAACAGCACCGCCAGCACCGTGTTGAGTACGGCCACCAGGTCGAAGAATCCCCAGCCCAGGGCGATGAGGCACAGCAGCCCGCCGGTGACGGCGAAGGGGATCAGCGCCATGGCCAGCGCCGCCAGGGTGTTGGTGAGGAACAGGCACGTCCGGTCCACCGGCAGGGTGTGCATCAGCCCCACGGAGCGGGCGTTGTACAGGTACCCCCACACCGCCATGACGCACAAAATGGCGTAGGCGAAGGTGAAAGCGGGGACGAAGCACGCCGAGATCTGGTACAGGCCCTCCCGGAAGATGTCGCCTTCGATTACACCTGCCGTCCGCTGTATCAGGGCCAGCAGCAGGTATAGGGGGAATAAGGCTCCCACCAGGGACACGCCGCCCCACAGGGGCCAGAAGCGGCTTAAATGCTTCTTAAACAGGGTCGCATTAAAGAAGGATCTCTTTGACGGCATAGTGCTCACCTCCCAGCTCATAGATGAAGATCTCCTCCAGGCTCAGGGGCAGCGCCTCCAGCATCAGGGGGCCGAACTGTCCCATCTTTTCCGTAACGGTCTGGGCCGTGCCCCGGACGATGTAGGTGTAGACCCGGCCCACGTTGGAGGAGTGGAGCACCTCCAACTCACGGGGCAGCACCGGCACCTCGCCGGGCTTCCAGACGGCCTGGATCTTGACGATGTTCTCCTGGAGGTCCGTCAGGCTCCGCTCCAGCAGGACCTTGCCCCTGTTCATGATGCCCACGTGGTCGCACACGTCCTCCAGCTCCCGCAGGTTGTGGGAGCTGACCAGCACCGTGGTGCCGTGCTCGCTCACGTCGCTCATCATCAGGCTCCACACCTGCCGCCGCATGACCGGGTCCAGGCCGTCCACCGGTTCGTCCAGGATCAGATACTTCGGGCGGCAGGACATGGTCAGCCAGAAAGCCGCCTGCTTCTGCATCCCCTTGCTCATCCGGCGGATAGGCGTCTTTTCAGAGAGGGCGAAGACGTCCCTGAACTTCTCATATCGGGCCATGTCGAAGGCGGGGTAGAAGCCCCGGTAGAACTTCATCATATCCCGGATGGTGGCGGACTGGAAATAGAACCAGTCGTCCGGAATGGCGGCGATGAGGGCCTTTTTCTCCGGATTTTCATAGACCGGTGCGCCTTCCACCAGGATCTCTCCGCTGTCGGGGCGGTAGATTCCGGTGAGGTGGCGGATGATCGTGGATTTCCCCGCGCCATTGGGGCCCACCAGGCCGTAGACGCCTCCGTCCGGAACGGTGATGGAGGCGCCGTCCAGGGCGGCGAAGCCATCGAAGGTCTTTACCACGCTTTTTACTTCGATCATTGTCCCACCCCCTCGTTCATCAGGGAGATGATCTCCCCATCGTTGAGCCCCAGGTAACGAAGCTCGGCAACCAGCTCCCGCAGGCGGCGGATCAGCTCGGCCTGCCGGACCGGATCTGATTCCACGCACCGCACGGCATCCGAGCCTTTGGCGGCGAAGCTGCCCTTTCCGGGCACGGAGTAGATGAAGCCCTCGGCTTCCAGCTCGGCATAGGCCCGCTGGATGGTGTTTGGGTTGATGGCCAGATCCACAGCCATGGAGCGGATGGATGGCAGCTTCTCGTCTGGCTCCAGCGCGCCGGTAACGATCATGCGGCGGAGTCCGTCCTTGATCTGTCCGTAGATGGGCCGGGAATCCCGATAATTCAAAGTCAGCACCGCTATCCCTCCTCTAATTCTTCCTTCGTATCAGCAGCGCTCCGCCATAAATCAGTGCGAACGATGCGAAAATAGCTCCCAGCAGGAGAATGATTTGTATCATCCGGGGTCCCCTCCTTTTTCTGCAACTGTACTACCCAGCTTAGTACACTTTACTATACAAGGTTTCCGGTGTGGAGGCAAGGGAGTTTCTTGGAAGAATCTATTAAGATAGTTTTAACTCCGGATGCAGCGCAAAAGACCCCTTGACAAAAAGAGGTACTGTGTGATACGATGTACATGCAGGAGGTGATATATGTTGGATCTGAATGAATGGCGCTCCCAGCTCAAGCGGGGAACGCTCGCCTTCTCCATTCTGCTGATGATACAAAAGGGGGAGTGCTACGGCTATGAGATGATCAGCCGGCTGGAAAGCAATCCTGTCCTGTCGGCGAAGGAGAGCACGATCTACCCGCTGCTGCGGCGGCTGCTGAAGGAGGGGCTATTGTCCTCCGTCTGGAGGGAGTCGGCGGAGGGCCTGCCGCCCCGGAAATATTATGCGCTGACGGAAAAGGGCCGGGATCACCTGAACGCCATGTCCCGGGAATGGGACGAACTATTATCTGCGATCAATGAGATCAGAGGAGAATGAGAAATGGACAGACTGTTAGAGGATTACCTGGAAAAAATTGATAAGTACCTCCGCCCCATGGCCGCCTCGGAGCGGGTGGACATCGTAAAGGAGATCAAAAGCGAGCTGCTGGAGCTGGAGGCCCGGGGGCTCGCGCCGGAGGAGATCATCTCCCGTCTGGGTGCGCCCAGAGACCTGGCTGCGGCCTATCTGTCGGACGCCATTGTGAAAAACCCCCGGTTCAGCTGGCGGCGGCTGGGGGCCGTGGCGGCGTTCTACAGTATGGCGGGATTGGGGGGCATCTTTGTGCTGCCGGTGACCAGCCTGCTGGCGCTGGGGTTCCTGCTGGGAGGCGCGCTGGCGCCTGTGGCAGGACTGGTAAAATTCCTGGGGGCTGTGGCCGGGATCGATATGCCCTGGGTCATGTTCCAGTTCGGCAGCTGGACCGCGCCGCCTGCGATGGCTTTCGGACTGTCTGTTATTACCGGCGGTCTGCTGCTGCTGGCGGGCCTGGGGCTGTGGAAGATCACAGTGGCATTTGTGCGGATGATAGGGGAAAAGCGGCGGGGCCTGGCGTAAGGAACGGCCCGCCGCTTTCCATTGACTCTATTATTGCAGGACCGGCTCCTTTTGCTCCCGCAGCAGCCCGCGCAGCATCTCCGGGCTGTCCACCGGAGCTTGGCAGGCTCCGGCCCGGCAGAGGTAGAACTGTTCTCCTTTCGCGGGGAGAGGATATTCCGCCGCCCTGGTCGATAGATTGTCCAGGGCGCGGCTGTTCTCCGGCGTTTTGGCCAGCACCGTCAGGCGGTAGGCTTCTCCCGCTCCCGCCAGCCACTGGGGCAGGCGGTCTGCGGAGACGCATACCAGCTCCCGGCTGGGGTACAGCTCTTCCATCATTGCCAGCAGAGCGAAGCAGTGGGCCGCAGGGTAATTTCCGGCCGCGCCCGCCAGCCACGCCAGCTGGCGCTCCGCCAGGGACCGGAATTGCTCCCGTCCGGTGAGCCGCGCCAGCTTTGCAAGGGCCAGGCCGGCCGCCGCATTGCCGGATGGCACGCCAGCGTCAAAGGACTCCTTCTGGCGGACGATCAGCCGCTCGCCGTCCGAGGCGGTGCGCCAGAAGCCTCCGTCCGTTTCGTCCCAGAACAGCGCCGCCATCCGGTCCGCCAGTCCCGCCGCCTCCCGGAGGCAGGAAGGGGAGAAGTTTGTCTCATACAGCTCCAGCAGCGCCCAGCAATAGAAGGCGTAGTCATCCAGCTGGCCATCAATGGCCGGTTCCCGGTCCCGCCAGCGCAGCCACAGCCGTCCATCCGCCCGGGTCAGCCTGGTTTTCAGGAACAAGCGGGCGCTTTGGGCGGCTTTCAGATACCGTTCCTCGCCCAGTACTCGGTCCGCTTTGGACAGAGCGGCAATCATCATGGCGTTCCAACCGGTAAGGACCTTGTCGTCCCGGTGAAGGCTCCGCCGCCGGCGGCGGAAGGCTGCCAGCGCGTTGCACTGTGCCCTGTGTTCCTCCCAGAAATCCTGATACTGCTCGTCTGCCAGAAGGTTGGGCACGCATTCTGTTTTTCCGATGGACAGGCGGTGGCAGAAGGCCTGGATCTCGCCGGCGCCCAATGTTTCCGCCGCATCAGATTGTGTCAGGAAATAGAATTTGCCCTCCTCGCCGCTGCTGTCCGCGTCCTGGCCGCAGGCGAAGCCGCCGCCCGGTAGACCCAATTCTTCGATCACATAGTCCAGCGTCCGGCGGGCCACCTCCCGGTAATAGGGTCTTCCCGTCTGGGCGTACGCCTCCAGAAAGGCATAGGAGAGCAGGGCGTTGTCGTACAGCATTTTCTCAAAATGAGGCGTCCGCCACGCCCTGTCCACGCTGTACCGGCAGAAGCCGCCGCCGATCTGATCAAAAATGCCGCCCCGGGCCATCTGGGTCAGGGTCGTCTCCGCCATTTCCAGCGCGCCGCCGTCCCCCGTCCGCCGGGCGTATTCCAGCAGGAAGATCAGCTCATGGGCGGCGGGAAATTTGGGCGCGGCGCTGAAGCCGCCGTTTTCCCGGTCGAACCGCCGGGCCAGCTCCTCCACCGCCTCCCGGAGCAGCGCCTCCTCTGGCCGGGCAGAAGAGGTTTGCCGGGGAGCAATATGCCGGGTGGCCTCCTGGCCCAGCTCCAGCTGGCGCTGCCGGTCCGACTTCCACAGACGGGCGGCCTCATCGGCCAGCTCCAGCAGGCCCAGCTGCCCATCCCGGCTTCTGGGAGGCAGATAGGTCCCCGCCCAGAAAGGTGCCTGCTCCGGAGTCATGAGGATGGTCAGGGGCCAGCCGCCGGACCCCGTCAGGGCCTGGCAGACCGCCATATACACCGCGTCGATGTCGGGCCGCTCCTCCCGGTCCACCTTGATGCATACAAAGTCCCGGTTCAGCGCTGCTGCCACCTCAGGGTCCTGGAAGGTCTCCCGGCCCATGACGTGGCACCAGTGGCAGGTAGAGTAGCCGATGGACAGGAGGATGGGCTTGTCCTCTTTTTTCGCCTCCCGGAAGGCCCCGGGGCACCAGCTCCACCAGTGGACCGGGTCCCCGGCGTGCTGGAGGAGGTAGGGGGATTTTTCGTACTGCAGGCGGTTCCCCTCCGCCGTCAAGGTTGCTTTCATTTTCTTACGATCCTCTCCATACGTTTTGTCGAAACAGGTCCGTTCTGAGATAGTATGGACAGGATCGGGGAAAAGATGAAAAAGCCCGGCTGTCAAATAACGACAGCCGGGGGAAATCAACTTGTTGAAAAGGAGCTTCACACCACGGGGCAATAGTGCCTCTGCTGTTATTCGACCGTAAACGAGGTGGAAAAGCATACCGCGTAACCATTGCCCTCTGTGGGCTCGGTCAGGATCTGTTCATCGCCAAGGATCTGATACGTGTAGTTTTCCGGATGGAGCAGCCCGCAGCGGTACTCTCCCGGGGGGACATCCGTCTTCCAGTAGCTGTCTGATGTGTCCATATACATCCAATGGCTCTCGGGGATCTCTCCGGAATAAAGTGGGATCGCTTTCCGATAGACCAGCTCCTCCCGTTTTCCAATGACCCGGTAGATCTGGTACTCCCACTGGAAACCATCTTCCAGAAGGCGGATGTCCTCCCCGGTCACATTGTATAAGTAGAACGATGACCGAATGTCCTCTTCTGCTATATTGGTCAAATGATCTCCCGGGCTTATTCCGCCCCAATGACCGGACATATGAAACATACCGGCCAGCTTCATGTCGCCCGTACCCATTAAGCCGCCATATGTATCGATCCCCCCGTCCCATTCTTCCCCGGGTATGAACGCAGACTTCGGATCGGAGACTGTCAGCCCCGCAGCATCGTCAAATTCATAATCCCAGCCGAATTCCTCCACCGCAAAGCGCCAGGTCAGGGGAAAATAGGCCACGTCCCGGAAGGACAGGACCGGGTAGGGTTCGCTGCTGTTGTCGATCGATTTTCCGTTGACCGTGACCGGCCCCTCCGCGATCCGGGCCTGCTGCACCCTTTCGTTTTTGACGGACTGGACCTCCCGGACATATTCGGAGAGGCTGGCATCGTTTTTTTCGACCGTCAGCCCGTCCTCTTTGGTCCAGGCTGTGCTCAGTCCAAGCAGCCTGCAGTCGTAGTATGTCATGGGGAAGTAGGTGATATCCTTATAAACGAGAAACGGATAGCGGCTGTGCTCACTGGAAACCGTCTGTCCATTGACGGTAACGGAATGGCCGGGCAGGGAGACCCGGACCGTCCCGTCCGCCTGTGCCGCTGGAGCGGGCAGGATACGCAGAAGGACTGCCGCCAGGAGAACTGCTGCCAGCAGCAAACTGATCCATAGTTTTTTCATGGCGGGAGATCCTTTCATCCATCCTTTTTGCAGGGGCCGGTCATGATCTGTTTTGATAACCAGTCTACCACAGCCGGTCGGGGTTTGCAAGCAATTGCACCGCTTTTTTGCACGTTTTCCACATTTCTGCGCTCCAAAAGCCCGCAGGCCCGGGGCCAAACCTCTGGGCCTGCACAGCACCTTTTTTGAGGCGCCGCGTCAGCTGTTCTTCCTGCTGATGGGCTGGCGGATCAGCAGCCGCCCGCACGCAAATTCCGCAATTTTACATATATAATTTCATAAAATAGATCCCTGTTTGCCGGTCAGAGGCAGTAATGGCCGATCAGACCCAGGACCAGCAGATGGACGGGATAGAGGACATAAAAGACCATGGCAGGGCACTTCATCTCCCGTTTTCCGTTGTAAAAAGCCAGCGCGATAAACGACATGGGAGCAAGAGGGTATTGCAGGCAGCAGACCAGCCCCAGGACCAGCTTCGCGGCCCGGTGGGACCGGAGGCAGTAGAACACCGCCGACATCAGCACCATCGGGATGGCATACTCCGCCCGCAGCAGCAGCGCCCAGAACAGGCCGCACAGCGCCAGAAGGATTTGCAGAATGACCCTGTCCACCGTCTGCCGCTTCTCCACCCTACCCATAAAATACAGCATGACCAGGCACAGGATGGTGCCCAGCATGGGGCTCTGCCGGGAAAAATCCAAAAACTGTCCCGTCATGGCAAAATCATAGGCAAACTCACCAATCACGGCGGTAACCGCCGCCCGCGCCAGATACCGGCGGAAGCTGGAGGTATGCAGGACCCCCTCCGCCAGCAAAAAGGCAAACAGCGGCACCGCCAGCCCGGCCAGGGCATCGATAATGGATGCAGCTCCCACCCAGCCCAGCAGCCTGCTGTCGGCATCCATGGCGGCCGCCAGGCTTTCCTGCGTGTAGGTATCCAGCCGGATCACGGTGTTTTTCAAGATAATGGTATTGGCGGCGGACAGCACCATCAGCAGAGAGGCGGCATATTTCAACCACTGCGCCGGTACCTTCAGCCACCGGCGGACAAGCCGTTTGCGGATGTCCCTTTCTCGGATCGTTTCCATAGCCAGACGTCCTTTCCTGCGGGCATATGCCCGCAGGGCCTCCTAGGAGGCCCTGCATAAAAGATAGATGGATGGCAGACCCATCCGGGCTTCATACGCGAGGAGCTGTTATCCTTTGACCGCCCCGCTGACGCCCTCGGCGTAGTATTTCTGGGTCGCCATGAACAGGGTCGCAATGGGGATGGAGATAATGACCGCCGCCGCCGCGAAGGCGCAGAACCACTGGTCGATATACTCCTTCTCCAGCATCTGGTACATGCCCACCGCCACGGTGTAGTAGTCCTTGCTGGGACCGCACAACACTTTGGCCAGCATGAAGTCCTTGAAGGGGCCTGCGAAGGAGGTCAGCAAAGTATACACAATGATGGGCTTGCTCAGAGGCATGATGATCTTGGTCAGCACCCTCCAGTTGGTGGCGCCGTCAATGCGGGCCGCTTCGTCCAGAGCCGTGGGCACCGTGTCAAAAAAGCCCTTGGCGATATGGTACTCCACCCCCGCGCCGCCGGCGTAGACGCAGATCATGGCCACCCGGAGCATGGGGCCATCGGTCCAGCCCAGCATCCGGATGATATAGTACACGGCGATCATGGACATAAAGCCGGGGAACAGCTTGATGACCATAGCAGTACTCATCAGGGGCTTTCTGGCTTTGAACCGCAGGCGGGAGAGGGTATAGGCCACCGACACAACGAAGAAGGTGGAGATCAGGCAGTTCGCCACGGCAATGAGCAGCGTGTTCCCCAGCATCTGGGGGAAGTTGAACACGGAGAAGTCGGTGAACAGCTTGATATAGTTGTCCAGGGAGTACACTGTGGGGAAGAAGGTGGAGCTGTAGGACCCCTGCGTGCCCCGGAAACTGGTCATAACGACCCAGAAGATGGGAATCAGCCAGATAAAGGCCAGGATGGCCAGCAGCACATGGGCCAGCAGGATCATGATCCGCTTGCCCAGCGGCTTTTTGTTTTTCTGTACGGTGCTCATCGGAACCCCTCCTCATCCTTATACGATCCACTGAACCGGAAAGTCAGCAGGGACACGATGCTCAGCGAGACAAAGGTCATAATGCCGATGACCGCGCCTACATCGTAGTACCGGTTGTCGATGGTCAGCTTGTACAGCCAGGTGATCAGCAGGTCCGTGCTGCCCGCCGTAGACTCCACCGCCCGGGGCAGGCCCTGGCTGGTCAGGAAGATCACGTTGAAGTTGTTGATGTTCCCGGTGAAGGTAGTGATAAGGTACGGCGTGGTGACGAACAGCACATAGGGCAGGGTGATCTTGAAGAACATGACCACCGGGTTGGCGCCGTCCACCCGGGCGGCCTCGTACAGCTCCGGCGGGATGTTCTGCAAGATGCCCGTCATTTGCAGCAGTACATAGGGCACGCCGACCCAGATGTTGATGAGGATGACGGCAGTCCTGGCCCAGGCAGTATCCGTGAAAAAGGGCAGGGGCGCGCTGATCACGCCCATATTCTGGAGCAGCACGTTCACCGCGCCGGTGGGCTGAAGCATCTGGCGGATAATCAGCAGCGTGACAAAGTGGGGCACGGCCACCGTCAGTACAAAGCAGAACCGCCAGAATTTTTTGCCCCGGATCTCCTTCCAGTTGATAAACAAGGTGAGGAGCAGCCCGATGAAGTAGTTGGAGAAGGTGGCGATGACGGCCCAGCACAGCGTCCAGCCCAGCACCGGCCAGAAGGTCCTGCCCAGATCGCCGCTCAGATTGAGCATCCGCTGGAAGTTGTCCAACCCCACCCAGTCGAACAGCACCAGCTTATCGTTGAGAACGCTGTAGTTGGTGAAGGCCATGCTGGTCATAAACAGCAGCGGAAGGACTGTGAAAACCAGGATGCCCAAAAGGGGAAGGAACAGCAGCGTCCGATGCAGATTGGCGTCAAACAACGCTGATACTTCCTGCCGGAGGGTGAGCGCACGCCCGCGGCGGCGGCACTCCAGCTCCGCCGCATAGGCGCTGCGGAGGGAAATGCGGACCATCAGCACGCCGCACAGAATAATAGCCAGGGTGATGATGCCGTACAGCAGGATTACCAGGGAGCGGTCACCGTCCACGTACTCATAGAGGCTTTTGGCCTCGTTCCAGATCTTCTGCTGCTCTACATCCCCCAGAGTGACCAGCTTGCCCAGGTTATAGAAGCCGGCCTCTGCCATGAAAAAGATAATCCCGGCCTCAATCAGGAGATAAACCGCGCCCTTAACAAACTGTTTCCTGACCAGGCAGCCCAGTCCCCAGATAACGGCGGACAGTTTGACCGCCATGGAACCGTTTTGCAGGGCGCCCAGCGCCGTAATTTCTCTTTCGGGGTATCCTCTTTCTGTCATGTATTCATCCCCCTTACATCACATTGATACACACGCACACGGTCAGCTCACGCCGGAGGTGTTGGCGGCCGTATGGAAGGCCTCGGTCTTTTCAACGGCGTTGTCGTGGGTCACAGTGCCATCGCGCAGTTCGTTGCCCATGCTCTCCGCAGGCGTCCAGAAGAAGGACATCTCGGTGAAGGAGCCGCGGGGCACAGCGATCTCGCTGACGGTGGCGGAATCCACCCGGCAGATGACATCGTTCTGGACCTCAGCCACCAGGGCATTCTCGCAGGGGACGTAGCCTCTGGTCTCATAATGATACTTCTGAGAGTCATAACCGGCCAGGTACAGGGCCAGATTCAGGGCGACCTCGGGATACTGGGTGCTGGATTTGACGCCCATCGCCTTGGAGGAGGTGAAGGGACGGATCTGGGTGTCCGTGCCGTTGATCTTCACGGTGGGCAGCATGGCCACGCCGTAGTTCTCGCCCAGGACCTCCTCGGTCTGCGCAGCCTGCCAGGTGCCGCAGACATAGGCGCTGCAGTTGCCCTCGCGCATCATGGCGATGGCATCGGAGGGGCTGGCTACGATGAAGTTGGGGTTCGCCACCAGATCCACCAGCGTATTGGTCACAGCCACGGCGTTCTCATCGTTCAGGGTGATGCCCGCTTCGCGGTCGTCACCGTTGGGGCCAAAGAAAGCGCCCTCATTGGCGGCCAGATAAAAGGCGGCCAGGTAATAGCCATCGTTGAGGGGGTAGGCGACCTTCCCTTTCTCCAGCATCGCGTCCAGGCTCTTCACATCTTCCTCGGAGTAGACGCTCTTGTCATAGTACATGAAGTATGTATTCGTGGTGATGGGCACGCCGAACAGGCCGCCCTCGTAGTAGAGAGTGTCCACCAGGGACTTGGGGTAGTTGTCCTCCACGGACTGTAAGTAGCTGCCGCCCCACTCCGTAATGGCGTTGGCCTGGCAGAGGTTCTCCAGACCGGTAGAGCTGAATACGAACACATCGGCCGCCTTGTCCACGTCCTGGGGCACCAGGCTCTTGGCCTCGGACTCGGTGCATACGCCATAGTTGAAGGTGATGTCCCACTCGGGATGCAGCTCGTTGAACTGGTCGCACATGGTAACAAGCCAGGCGCCCAGATCGGGGTTCTGGTCCTCGGAGGGGCTCCAGACGGTGAGGCTGACTTTTTCAGGTTCCGCAGAGGAGTCGGACGGCTGGGATTGGCCGGACGGCGGGGTGGTATCCTGGGACGGGTTGGAGGATGCGGGATCGCCTCCCTTTCCGCAGGCAGCCAGCGCGGCTGTCATGCAGCACACCAGGATAAGGGCTATCAACTTCTTTTTCATACTTGCGTCTCCTTTTTTGAAATTCTAACGAAACAGTAAATTTCGATGTTTCGTTGTCGCACGAGGAAATAGTAGCACAAGAAATTTATTCCGTCAATTATCAATTTTGTAAAAAATAGGGTAATTTAATTCGTCATTTTCCTGAATTGACTTTTCGATGTGCGGATGCTACAATCCAACCGAATAAGTTTTCTTTGCTGTTTCTCTTGTGTTTCTTTATCGTTTCTTTTTGGGAGGACTTGCTGTGAAGGCGAATTATCATACCCATACCCTGCGGTGCCGCCATGCACAGGGTACCGAGCGGGACTATGTCGAGGCGGCGGTCAAAGCCGGTCTCGGCATCCTGGGATTTTCCGACCACGCCCCGTTCCCGGACTTTGACTTCGGCCTGCGGATGCCTTATGACGAGCTGCATCCCTATCTGGACGCCATTGACCGGTTGACCGGGGAATTTATTTCTGATATAATTCTGTATAAAAGTCTGGAGATCGAGTATATTCCCCAATACCAGTCCTACTACGAGGGCCTGCTGGCCCAGGAGGGGCTGGACTATCTGCTGATGGGCGAGCACTTCTATCCGGACAGGAGCGGCATCATTCGGAACATCTATCACGCCCGGAGCACGGCGGACGCCGTGGACTACGCCAAGGCGGTGGTTCGGGGGATGGAGACCGGCCTGTTCCGCATGGTGGCCCATCCGGACCTGTTTACCCTGGGGCAGTTCGCCTGGGACGGGAACTGGGAGGAGGCGTCCGAGCGGATCGTGGAGGCCGCCGCCCGTACCGGCGTGATCCTGGAGCTCAACGCCAACGGCCTGCGCCGGGGGATCCATGACTATCCGGACGGCCCGCGCCTGATGTATCCCCATCGGAGGTTCTGGGAAAAGGCGGCGGAGGCCGGCGTCCCGGTCATCATTGGTTCCGACTGCCACGAACCCGCCCAGGTATGGGACGGCTGTATGTCCGCTGCCAGGGAGATGCTGCAAACGTGGGGAATCACTCCCCTGGAGATGATCGAGGGACTGGGGAGCAATAAAAGTTGATGGTGAACGTTCATGAATATCAGGGATATTGCGAGAATCGCGAAAGTCACCCCGGGCACGGTATCCAAGGTCCTTAACAACTACCCGGAGATCAGCGAAGCCACCCGGCAGCATGTCATGCAGGTGATCGAGGCAAATCAGTACGATCCCACCGCCAATCTGCGTACCGGAAAGGCCGCTCCCGCCAGCACGCGGGTCGGTATTTTTCTCGAAAGCGTGTTCAACCCCTTTTATTCCTACATAGAGCACATGCTCTCCCGGCATGTTTACAACGCCGGATATACGATTTTCGCCTTCCACGACAATTTTTACCGGCAGGACAAATGGGAAAAGTTTCAGGAGCTGGCCTCGTATGCCTCCGCCAACAAGCTGACGGCCCTTGTCTATATCGGCGGCCATTTCGGGAATCTGTCGGCGGAGCAGATGGACGCGCTGGGATGTCCGGCGATTTTTGTCAACACAGTCCTCCCCCTGCCTGCGGAGAACGCCCGGTATTCCAGCGTCCAGGTTAACCACTACGATGCCGCCTTCGCCCAGATGAGTTATCTGGTCCGGCAGGGCCACAAGAATATCTGCACCGTCATTTCCTCCGGCATCGATAACAGCGTTTACGGCATTCGCGCCGAGGCCTACCGGGATGTGCTGCGGAAAAACAGCCTGGAGGAATGTCTGGATGGCTTCCTACAGAGCGACTATGACAGGAACAAGGCCTACCGGGCGGTGTCCGCGTATCTGGCCGGTCACCCGGACACAACGGCGGTGTGCAGTGTGACGGATTATATCGTGCCCGGCATCCTCCGCGCTATCCACGATGCCGGCAGGACGCCGGGGAAGGATGTGGCGGTTATCAGCTTTGACGGCACCGGTGGGCTGGAGCACTGCATCCCTTCTGTGACCACCTTTCAGCAGCCCCAGGAGGACATGGTGGAATTCATCTCCGATCTGCTGTTTGATCTGATCAGCGGAAAGCGCAAGCACCAGCACGTCATTTTCCAGGCGAAGTTTATTAAAGGAGAATCCTGTTAATAAGAGGCCGCAGCGGCGTATGCCGCTGCGGCCTCCTGTTGTATGACTGTGCGTTTACTTGACGCGAACGATGCACTCAAGAACCTTTTCACCTATGGTGGCGGTGACGGTGGTGGTGCCGCGGCTGACCCGCTCCACCAGTCCGGTCTCACTGACGGAGGCGATGCCGGGGTCTGCGCTGGCCCATACCACATCGCCCTCATAGTCCTTTTTCGTCTCCCGGACCTTTACCTTCATCTGGAAACTGGCGGGGTCGCCGGGACGGATGGAGAAATCCGTGCGGTTGAGATAGACATCCACCTCCGGCGCTTTCGCCGTGACAGTCAGGGCGCAGGTGGCTTTCTCCAACCCGCAGGAAACGGTGATCGTGACCGTGCCCGCCGCCTTGGCCGTGATAAGGCCATCGGCAACAGAGGCCACCGCTTCATCGGAACTGGCCCATACCGGTTCTCCGGAGCCGCCGGAGACCGTGAGCTGGTCCGTTTCACCCACCAGGAGGGAGAGGGCGGACTTGGAAAGGGTCATAGGTTCCGCCGGCGGTTCCGGCTCCTGCGTGTTATCGGACTGTGCCGGGGGCGTTTTGTCCTCCGGCGGTTCGGCGTCCTTTCCGGAGCATCGAGTGAGGATTATCCCTAGGGCGGCAATGAGCAGGAAGACCGCCGTCACGGTCAGGAAAATACGTTCACCATGCTGCTGCAGGAAGGCGATGATCTGATCAACAGGGTTGTCCGGCGGCCGCCGGCCGCCGCCGCGCCCGGAACAATAAGGACAGCTCCTATACGATGCGGGATATACCTTGCCGCACCGCGCACATCGTTTGTTGCTCATATTGACCTCCCACTCACGCCAAAATCCTGTCGGTTTGTTCATTATACCACAATTCGACAAAATATGCAAACCTTCTGTTGCAATTATTGGCGGCAAGTGACAACTTGACGGCGCAGGGAACTCCATTTTGTGAAGCATGATTCCCGAAATGGCAAAAACTGTGTGCGCGATCAAACAGTGAGCACCGGCAGAGCGGGCGGGTGATTCCCGCCCCTGTAGGGACAATGCCGCAAAAATTGATCTCCCCGGACTTTTCGCGGGAGTGTCCAAACTAAAGATATTATGCTATAATAAGGAATTATGAGAATACA